>CAZABT010000021.1:0-32596 GCA_964483395.1 uncultured Lachnospiraceae bacterium | reverse complement strand
GATATGTGACAAAATGGGTGGCACATTTGATATTGTAGAGATTCCTTTTATTGATATATGTGGGGAGGGAAGTTCTACCGGAAAACTGATTGAGATCACAGATCGTCTGGTCAAAGATGCAAAGATTATCTATCAGAATATTTGGGTGGTATTCGATAAGGATGATTTTCTGGATTTTGATCAGGCAATAGCAGCAGGTGCGGGTAAAGGCTATAAGGTCGCATGGAGCAATCAATCCTTTGAGTATTGGATTTACTTACACTTTTCATATAGTGATTCAGCGTTGCATAGAGATGATTGGAATATCAAGCTGGATGAGATATTTGAGAAATATCATATAGGTGAGGGAAAATATCGAAAAAATTATGCGGATATTTATAGTATGTTAGATGCATATGATGGAATCCATACAGCAATCAAGAATGCAAAACGTAGAATGAAAGGGTACAATCAAGGTGATTTCAAACCGTCTGAATACGATCCGGGTACAACAGTTTATCAATTAGTAGAAGAATTAAAACGATATTTAGATGAATAATATAACCCCCTCCGTTTCGTTGATCGGAGGGGAGTTATAATGTTGATACAATGATGATACTATAAAGCAGCGCCATTCACATTCGCCGATTCATCCTCATCCAGCGGAATGATCAGGCATTTTTGTCCGTCAATGATCTCGGATTTGATTTGGTCTACCTTAGTCGGTCTGACGCGCAGGACGACATCAAAGGTTTCAATGGACTCTTCAGGAATCTCATCAGAGAGCCCTTTTTCTTCTAATTGCTGCTTCAAGGTCTTGACCTCTTCTTCGAGGATCAAGGCTTTTTTCTTCTGCGCATTTGCGGCCAGAGCTTTTGCATCGATCAGGTATTCGGCCGCAGGCGGCATGTCACCGAATTCTTCCGCATAGGATTCCTCAATCTGCTTGATAACTGCTTCCGGGATATTGATTTCCGTCATGAGTGACGGGATGGTATCCTTAGTCACGACAACGGGCTCTGCTTCCTTGACATCCGATTCCTCGTGTTCCTCTACATAGTGGCTGATATTCTCCTGAATGTTCAGAAGGATTTCCTGACTCTCCTCCTCATCCTCGCCAATGGCGTTCTTAATGATGGAATGGAAAGCCACCTTTTGTTCGGTAGCAGTCCGCTTTGGATCACAGCCGAGACCGTCTGCCATAAATTCTGCATGCGGTTCCTTGGCATCCTTTGTATAGTAGATCAAGGAGTGAATGTCAGAACTGCGATCTGAAAAGGCAGGGAAAATAAACCCATTATCCGGCGGGCATACGACCCAGTCACGGATACGAGGTCCGATACGGTTTTCGTCCTTACGGTAGCCGAGTCCCGGCTTAGAAAGGGCAACCGGACAGATGGCACATAATATGTATTCAAAGACTTCTTCAGATTCATCCAGTTTTGCATTGTCACTGGTCTTTGTCATGACATCATAGGCATCATGAAACAGAAGAATCAGATAGTTTCCAACATAATCATAGCTGTTGATGATCATTTCATAAAAACGATCCAACAGTTCCTCATTTTTAAAATCACTGCTTTTCAGTCCCATCAGGAACTGCTGTCTGCCGCCGGCTTCTTCCTCGGAAAGCGGAAATTCCAGATTCAGCAGGTTATTTCCGACTGTACCGGATAAGGTTTTCTTGGCAATTTCAAGATACTTATAGAATTCTTCTGCTTCCAGATTCAGAAATGTTTCATTCATTTTAACAACAATCTGTTTGTTGCCGTCTACATAGGCACCGCATAATCGGGTAAAAGTACATTCTTCTTTTTTAAGACGCCTTTTTAGTTCTGCAATATCTTTCTTGGTCATTTTCTCAACCTCGTTTTCATAATTTCTGTTGTTTGCCGAATAGTTATATTGTAGCGATATTTGAACGGGTCTGCAAGCACAATCTGAATAAAAAAAAGAAACCAAATACGAAATAATGCAGTTGTATACAGATCATTAAAAATGATATAAATAAGACATTATTCAAAGCAGGAATCGGTTGCGGAGAAGAGATAAAAATGCTACGATTGTCTGGGATTTTATGAATCGGGCAACATAGCGCAAAATAGAATCACGGAGGAATGAAGGATGAAATATACATTTGACTGGAAAGAATATGCCAAGCTTGCAAGAACAGCAGTTGCGGAGGGCTGTGTACTGCTTAGAAATGAAAAGCAGGCACTTCCGATTCGCGCAGGGGAGACAGTGTCTGTGTTTGGCAGGATTCAGTTTCATTATTATAAGAGCGGTACCGGGTCAGGGGGCATGGTCAATGCGCCGTATGTGACAGGAATTTTGGATGCATTATCAGAGCGGAAGGAGATCAAACTCAATCAGGAGCTGGTGCAGCTTTATCAGGACTGGATCAAGGAAAATCCATTTGATGCGGGTGCAGGCTGGGCACAAGAACCATGGTGCCAAAAGGAAATGGAGCTTACAAGGGAGCAGATTGAGGATGCGGCCGAAAAATCGGATCTGGCAGTCATCATCATCGGACGCAGTGCGGGCGAGGACAAGGATAACAGTGCAGCAGAGGGAAGCTATCTGCTGACGCAGGCAGAGGAGAAGCTGATAAAGGGTGTCTGTGAAGCGTTTTCCAGAGTTGCGGTTGTTTTGAATGTCGGAAACATCATAGATATGAAGTGGGTGGACAGATATCAGCCGCAGGCAGTGCTGTATGCATGGCAGGGAGGTATGGAGGGAGGCCATGGTGTTGCAGATGTTCTGACCGGGGCTGTCAATCCCTGTGGCAAGCTGTCAGATACGATAGCAGAGGATATCGCTGATTATCCGTCGACCAAGAATTTTGGTGACCTCAAGCAGAATCTCTACGCAGAAGATATCTATGTCGGATACCGCTATTTTGAGACTTTTGCAAAGGACAAGGTGAAGTATCCGTTTGGTTTTGGATTATCTTATACGCAGTTTGATTGGAAACTGATTTCCTGCAGTACGCAGGACGAATTGACAGACGTTGCGGTCAGAGTTACGAATATTGGAGAGGCACCGGGCAAGGAGGTTGTTCAGGTCTATGTTTGCCCGCCACAGGGAAGCTTGGGCAAGCCGATTCGTAATTTAGTCGGATTTGCGAAAACAGCTATTCTGCAGCCGGGAGAGAGTGAAACATTAGAGATCAAAATAGAAAGCAGCAGGTTTGCATCTTATGATGACAGTGGAGTAACCGGTCATAAATCTTGTTTTGTATTGGAAGCAGGCAGCTATGAATTTTATGCCGGTACGGATGTCAGAAGTGCGATTGCTGTGGGAGGCATGGAACTTCAGGAGCTGCGGGTAGTCAGTGAATGCAGTGAGGCGGCCTCACCGACGAAGAGCTATCAAAGGCTGCGTCCTGTTTTACAGCAGAACGGTACTTATCAGCCGATAGAAGAGCCGGTTCCGACAAGAACCTATGATCTTGAGCAGAGGATTGCACAAAATGCGCCCAAAGAAGCCGAAAAAACCGGGAATAAGGGATATCTGCTGAAAGATGTCTACGAACAGAAAATTTCTCTGGATACATTTCTGGCACAATTGTCGGATGAGGAATTAATTTATCTGACAAGGGGAGAGGGAATGAGTTCACCAAAGGTAACACCGGGTACGGCAGCCGCTTTTGGTGGAGTGACGGAGGAATTAAAAGGATATGGGATACCAATCGGATGTGTGTCAGACGGTCCATCCGGCATCCGCATGGACTGCGGAACCAAGGCCTTTAGTTTGCCAAATGGTACAGCACTTGCCTGTACTTATAATACAGCATTGGTAGAAGCATTATATGAAATGGAAGGCAAGGAGCTGCGCAAAAATCAGGTGGATGCACTGCTCGGACCGGGCATCAATCTTCATAGAAATCCGCTCAATGGAAGGAATTTTGAGTATTTTTCTGAAGATCCGTTTTTGACAGGCAGTATGGCTGTCGCAGAGTTGAAGGGAATGCATCGGTATGGTGTGACGGGAACAATCAAGCATTTCGCCTGCAATAATCAGGAAACCAGCCGTCATGACGCAGATTCCGTAGTTTCTGAGCGTGCACTTCGCGAGCTTTATCTGAGGGCATATGAGATGGCAGTCAAGGAGGCCGGGGCGTACTGTATCATGACGACCTATGGGCCTATGAACGGAATCTGGACAGCAGGACAGTATGATCTGCTGACGAGAATTTTACATGGGGAGTGGGGCTATCAGGGTCTTACCATGACAGACTGGTGGGCAAAGATCAACGATGAAGGCGAACCAGGATATTATGAGAATACAAAGGTCATGGTGCGTGCACAAAATGATATTTATATGGTAGTCAGTGATTCCAAGAAAAATTCTGCAAAGGATAATACTGCAGAGGCTTTGCAGAATGGTTATCTGACAAGAGCGCAATTGATCCGCAATGCAAAAAATATCTGTACTGTTTTACTCCGGATGCCGACAATGCTTCGCATTATGGAGAAGGAAGCGGATGAATGGGAAGAGTTGAATCGTCCTAAGACGGATGACAGTGCACTTGTCACATGTCCTCAGATGACAATTAACGGAACCACGAAGCTGGAGCTGACAGGCATCAAGACAGAAAGAGGTACGAAGGTTCAATATAAGCTTTTGATTCCGGAGCATGGTCAGTATCATGTATTCTTCAAGCTGAAATCCAATGCAGGCGGGCTGGCACAAATACCGCTTTCAGTGTTTGTAAATAATCAATTGATTGGAACCATTACCATTAATGGAACGGGCGGAGCGTATATAGAGCGCAGTCTTTCTTTTAATGTATTTGCCGCTGTGGAGAATTTCTTCCATATTTATTTTGGAGAAAGCGGAGCTGAAATCGGCGAGATCAGAATTGAAAAGGACGAATGATATATTTATGCGAAGAACGTTATCCTATCAAATTACAGAAGAGGATGTGAATCGGACGGTTGGCGGACTGGTGAATTTCCTGTTAAAGGATTGCCTGCATCTGACCGGACGTGAGGTCAGTCGTGCCAAGTTCCTGCCGAATGGAATCACCGCAGATGGTGTTCAGGTGACGGTGAAGCAGAGAATCAGAGCAGGACAGGTTTTGACAGTGTGTCTTGAGGACACAACCGGAAAAGAGAGTCGTGTTGCTCCGAGAGAGGGACCGTTACAGATTCTCTATGAGGATGAAGATATTATTTTTGTTGATAAGCCTGCGGGGGTTGTGGTACATCCCTCGCATGGTCATTTTTATGATTCCATTGGTAATTTTCTGGCTTATTATTATGAACAACAGGGACAGGATGTGATCTGCCGTGTGATCGGACGGCTGGACAAAGATACCTCTGGTGTTCTTTTGTTTGCCAAGAATCAGGCGGCGGCAGCGAGAATGACTGCGCAGAAGCAGACAGGTGAGAGCGGCAGGACATATCTTGCATTGGTGAGCGGGCATATGCCGGAACAAAGCGGGGTGATCGATCTGCCGCTTGAGCGAAGGCCGGATGATCTGATGCTTCAGAGAGTCAGTGAAGGTGGACTTGCAGCGCATACAGCCTATCAGGTGATGAAGGAATTTGATGGATATTCACTGCTTTCCGTACAGATAACAACCGGAAGAACACATCAGATACGTGTGCACATGGCCTCCATCGGACATCCGCTGCTGGGAGATGCACTATATGGAAATCAGAAGCTGTCTGATTCTGAAATAAACCGTGCGGCACTGCATTCCTCTGAGGTTTTGTGCAGACAGCCCTTTACCGGAGAATGGATACAGGTTACCAGTCCGCTTCCGGAGGATATGAGAAGCCTGAGCAGACTAAATGTCAGAGGAAAAGCACATTGCTGCAGGCCTCTTGACAAATGCAGTGTTTTAAACGTATAATCGCTATTAGACACAAGGCATTGACGAAGACAGTATATTATTTTTGAAAGTCAAAGAGAGCCGGGGACGGTGTAAACCCGACATGAGTAGAAAATAATGGAAAATCACTTCTGAGCCTCGGGCTGAACAAACGGTCATAGAACATGAGTCGGATTATGGCTGACCATTCAGTAGGTACCGACGGTATCCACCGTTATCGGAAATCATATAAAAGCAGACTATGTGTATACAGATGGCACATAGAAAGCAGAGTATGACGTATCAGGTGGTAAATGAAGCATAGAGAGACTATGGCCTCATCCTAATACAGGATGGGGCTTTTTGTGTCGTGTACGACACAGGAAACGTTCAGCTGCGGATTCAGCCGAACTGAATGCGATGAATAGCAGAAAGGAAGAAAGCCATGTATGAAAAAGTATCCACGGATCTGAACTTCGTAGACAGAGAGAAAGCAGTAGAAAAGTTTTGGAGCGAGAATGATATCTTCAGAAAGAGTATGGAAAACAGAAAAGAAGGAGAGACCTATACCTTCTATGACGGACCTCCGACAGCAAACGGCAAGCCGCATATCGGTCACGTTTTGACCCGTGTCATCAAGGATATGATTCCGAGATACCAGACAATGAAGGGCAAAATGGTTCCAAGAAAAGCAGGCTGGGACACTCACGGCCTGCCTGTTGAGCTTGAAGTCGAAAAGCTGCTTGGGCTTGACGGCAAGGATCAGATAGAAAAATACGGCCTTGAGCCTTTCATTACCAAATGCAAGGAGAGCGTTTGGAAATATAAGGGCATGTGGGAGGACTTCTCTGCGACAGTTGGCTTTTGGGCTGATATGGATGATCCCTATGTCACCTATCATGATGATTTTATTGAATCTGAATGGTGGGCACTGAAGGAAATCTGGAACAAGGGTCTGCTTTACAAAGGCTTTAAAATCGTACCGTATTGTCCTCGCTGCGGTACCCCGCTCTCTTCTCACGAGGTTGCGCAGGGCTATAAGGATGTCAAGGAGCGTTCAGCCATTGCCAGGTTCAAGGTGAAGGATGAGGATGCCTATATTCTTGCGTGGACCACTACACCATGGACGCTGCCCTCCAATGTGGCACTTTGCGTCAATCCGAATGAAGCCTATGCTAAGGTAAAGGCAGCAGACGGATACACCTATTATATGGCGGAGGCATTACTGGACACAGTTCTCGGCTCTCTTGACAGAGAAGAAGGAACCCCTGCCTATGAAGTGCAGGAGACTTATACAGGTAAAGATCTTGAATATAAAGAATATATTCCTTTGTTTGATTTTGCGACACCGATTGCGGAGAAGCAGCACAAGAAGGCTTTCTTTGTTACCTGCGATACCTATGTTACCCTGACAGACGGTACCGGTGTGGTTCATATTGCACCGGCATTTGGTGAAGACGATGCTAATGTAGGACGTCATTATGACCTTCCTTTTGTTCAGCTTGTTGATGGCAAAGGACAGATGACAGCCGAAACCGACTGGGCCGGAACCTTTTGTAAGAAGGCTGATCCGCTTGTACTCAAAGCGCTCGAGGAAAAGAAACTATTATTCTCTGCACCGAAATTTGAACATAGCTATCCTCACTGTTGGAGATGCGATACACCGCTGATCTATTATGCACGTGAATCATGGTTCATTAAAATGACAGCAGTGAAGGAAGATCTGATCAGAAATAATAATACGATCAACTGGATTCCGGAATCCATCGGTAAGGGACGCTTCGGAGACTGGCTGGAGAACATTCAGGACTGGGGTATTTCCCGTAACCGTTATTGGGGAACACCATTGAATGTATGGGAATGCGAGTGTGGGCATATGCATTCCATCGGTTCCAGAGAGGAACTGAAGGAACTGAGCGGACGTGAGGATGCTCTGACGGTTGAACTGCACAGACCCTACATTGATGAATTTACAATTACCTGTCCGAAATGCGGCAAGCCGATGCACAGAGTGCCGGAGGTGATTGACTGCTGGTTTGATTCAGGAGCAATGCCATTTGCACAGCACCATTATCCGTTTGAGAATCAAGATCTGTTTGAGCAGCAGTTCCCGGCACAGTTCATTTCTGAGGCTGTTGATCAGACGAGGGGCTGGTTCTATTCTTTATTGGCAGAGTCTACACTTTTATTTAATAAAGCGCCCTATGAAAATGTTATTGTGCTAGGACACGTACAGGATGAGAATGGACAGAAGATGAGTAAATCAAAGGGAAATGCAGTGGATCCGTTTGATGCATTGAATACCTATGGAGCGGATGCCATTCGCTGGTATTTCTATATCAATTCAGCTCCATGGCTGCCGAATCGATTCCATGGCAAGGCAGTTGTTGAAGGACAGCGCAAGTTTATGGGTACGCTGTGGAATACCTATGCATTCTTTGTTCTGTATGCGAATATAGATGAATTTGATGCAACAAAATACACATTAGAATATGATAAGCTTCCGGTTATGGATAAGTGGCTTCTGTCTAAGCTGAATACACTGGTCGGAGATGTGGATGGCAATCTGGCAAATTACAGAATCCCGGAAGCAGCAAGGGCACTGCAGGATTTCGTGGATGACATGAGTAACTGGTATGTTCGCAGAAGCCGTGAGCGTTTCTGGGCAAAGGGAATGGAGCAGGATAAGATCAATGCCTATATGACGCTGTATACAGCACTCGTAACGGTCAGCAAGGCAGCGGCACCCATGATTCCTTTCATGACTGAGGATATCTACAGGAATCTTGTATGCAGTGTTGATCAGACGGCACCGGAGAGCGTGCATCTGTGTGATTTTCCGACAGTGAATGAGAAATTAATTGACCGCCAGCTTGAGAATGATATGGATGAGGTACTGAAGGTGGTCGTAATGGGACGTGCCTGCAGAAATACCGCAAATATCAAGAACAGACAGCCAATTGCACAGATGTTTATCAAGGCACCGACGACATTATCTGATTTCTATGTGCAGATCGTGAAGGAAGAACTGAATGTGAAACAGGTGATATTCACCGACGATGTGAGAGACTTTACCTCCTATTCCTTTAAGCCGCAACTAAAGACCGTCGGACCGAAATATGGAAAGCAGCTCGGCGGTATCCAAAAGGAACTGGCTGCTCTGGATGGAAATGCTGCAATGGATACGTTAAAGGCAACAGGGGCGCTGAAATTTGATATTGGCGGTACGGCAGTTGTCCTTGCAGAAGAGGATCTGTTGATTGAGATGACACAAAAGGAAGGCTATGTATCTGAGGCAGACAATACAGTTACGGTCGTACTGGATACAAACCTGACAGAAGAATTGATTGAAGAAGGCTTTGTGTATGAAATCATCAGCAAAATCCAGACAATGCGTAAGGAAGCTGATTTTGAGGTTATGGATCACATCAATGTCTATGTGGATGGAAATGATAAGCTGGCGGGACTGATTCAGAAGAATGAAAGTGCCATCAAAGGAAAGGTGCTTGCAGAAACGATGATTACGGGAACTGCAGAGGGATATATCAAAGAATGGAATATTAACGGAGAAGGCGTGACATTAGGTGTTAAGAAGGTGTCAAAGTAGACAATTGTTGGACAAAATAGGATAAAAGACCCATTGCAAACAGTGTCAAATAAAGGTATTATAAATATGTTGTGTAAATAGCATCAGAGGATATTTTATGTTTGACCAATCTATTTATTGTTCTCATTTCGGAGAATTAATTGATTTTATTCGTCCAAAAGTAAACTGTGGGAATAATGTCAGGATACAGCAGGTGAAAATCACTGTTTTCGAGGATTATGTGCTGTATCATTTTCTGACCAACCGATGCACGTCAAAGATGATTAAGGTGCGTCGGGAACAGATTCCATTTGATATTTCCGAGAGCATTGGAAAGAGTTTTGCCATTACGGATCAAGTGTGATGGATGCATCGACTTTCTTTCCTAAGACGCTTGACAGCCTGATACGGTTCAGTGCTGACGGAAATTTTATGACGGCAATTCAAATGCGATATTTGCATTCCCAGCAAAAAAAATGTATACTGTATGAGACAGGTGTTTTTGTACCTGTCTCATGTTATTTGCTGAAATGGACGAATAATATGGATATAAAAATATCGGAGGAAAATATTATGATAAAAAAGTCTGCACCAACCCCCCAGTTTGATAAGGAACTGTTTAAAAGAAGTGTATTGTATAATGTCAGAACACTCTATCGGAAGACGATTGAGGAAGCTGATGAACAGCAGATTTTTCAGGCAGTGGCATATGCCATCAAGGATCAGATCATAGACAGCTGGCTGACAACGCAAAAGGAATATGAGAAACAGGACCCCAAGACAGTATACTATCTGTCAATGGAGTTTTTGATGGGCAGGGCACTTGGGAATGACTTGATCAATATGAAAGCATACAAGGAGGTCGCCGAGGCGTTAGATGAACTTGGACTGAACCTTAATGTGATAGAAGATCAAGAGCCGGATGCAGCACTTGGAAATGGTGGCTTGGGTCGTTTGGCAGCATGCTTTTTAGATTCGCTGGCAACTCTCGGCTATGCAGCCTATGGCTGTGGTATCCGTTACAAATACGGCATGTTCATGCAGAAAATCAGGGACGGCTATCAGGTAGAGGCACCGGATAACTGGCTGAAGGACGGCAATCCGTTTGAACTCAGACGTCCGGAATATGCAAAGATTATTAAATTCGGTGGAAACATCCGTGTAGATACAGATGAATTCGGCCGTAATCATTTTTCACAGGAAAATTATCAGTCCGTACAGGCCATACCATATGATCTGCCGATCGTAGGCTATGGCAACGGAATCGTCAATACGCTGCGTATCTGGGATGCACAGCCTGTAGAATGCTTTCAACTGGATTCCTTTGATAAGGGAGACTATCAAAAGGCAGTGGAACAGGAAAATCTGGCTAAAAATATCGTAGAGGTTCTTTATCCGAATGATAACCATTATGCCGGCAAGGAATTACGTCTGAAACAGCAGTATTTCTTTATTTCTGCAAGTGTGCAGGAGGCTGTTGAAAAATATATGCGTAACCATAAGGACATTAAGAAGTTTTATGAAAAGGTGACCTTCCAGCTAAATGATACCCATCCGACCGTTGCAATTGCAGAATTGATGCGTATTCTGATGGATGATTACAATTTGGAATGGGATGATGCATGGGCAATTACAACAAAAACCTGTGCCTATACAAACCATACGATCATGTCTGAGGCATTGGAAAAATGGCCGATCGAGTTGTTTTCCAGATTGCTGCCGAGAATCTATCAGATCATTGAAGAGATTAACAGAAGATTTTTAGTACAGGTAGAAGCAAAATATCCCGGAAATCAGGAAAAGGTTCGTAAGATGGCAATTGTATATGACGGACAGGTCAAGATGGCTCATCTTGCAATTGTATCCGGTTTCTCAGTTAACGGTGTGGCAAGGCTTCATACGGAAATTCTGAAAAACCAGGAGCTGAAGGATTTCTATGAGATGATGCCTGAGAAATTCAATAACAAGACAAATGGTATCACCCAGAGACGATTCCTGCTGCATGGCAATCCGCTTCTGGCAGACTGGGTAACGGCGCATGTCGGCAATGAATGGATTACAGATCTGCCCAAGATCAGTAAGCTGGAGGTATTTGCAGATGATGCAAAGGCACAGCAGGAATTTATGAACATCAAATACCAGAATAAGGTAAGACTGGCAAAGTATATTTTAGAGCATAATGGAATTGAAGTAGATCCAAGATCTATCTTTGATGTTCAGGTGAAGAGACTGCATGAATATAAGCGTCAGCTGTTGAATATTCTACATGTTATGCATCTGTACAATCAGATCAAAGAGAATCCGGAAATGGATTTCTATCCGCGGACGTTTATCTTTGGTGCAAAGGCAGCCGCAGGTTACAGAGTTGCAAAGCTGACAATCAAGCTGATCAATACCGTGGCAGATGTCATCAACAATGATGCTTCGATCAACGGAAAGATTAAGGTGGTATTCATCGAAAACTATCGTGTATCCAATGCAGAAATGATTTTTGCGGCAGCAGATGTGTCTGAACAGATATCAACAGCCAGCAAGGAAGCATCCGGAACCGGCAATATGAAGTTTATGCTGAACGGTGCATTGACCCTGGGCACTATGGATGGTGCAAACGTGGAAATCGTGGAAGAGGTAGGACAGGAGAATGCATTTATCTTTGGCTTGACCTCAGATGAGGTAATCAATTACGAGAATCACGGTGGATATCATCCAACAGATATCTTTAATAATGATCCGGATGTACGCAAGGTTCTGATGCAGCTCATCAATGGTTTCTATATGCCCAATGACCCTGAGATGTTCAGAGACTTGTACAACTCACTGTTAAATACCCAGAGTACATCAAAGGCAGATACCTATTTCATTCTGAAGGATTTCAAGTCCTATGCCGAAGCACAAAAAAAGGTAGAGGCGGCTTACAGAGATGAGAAGGGCTGGGCGAAAAGTGCCATGATCAATGTGGCTCGTTCCGGTAAGTTTACATCAGACAGAACCATTCAGGAATATGTGGATGACATCTGGCATCTGGATAAGGTGACATTGGCCAGATAGTAGAAGCGTTTCACAAACTGTCTTCTACAAGGCTGCGTAGAGGTTTGCGCAGCCTTTTATTTTCTTATCTATAGGGTTTATTGTGAAGTAGATGGAATTGATTGTATTAATCAGGAAGGGGACTGTAAGATGAACAGAAGAAACCTGACAATAGGAGCAGCTATAGGGGCATTGTCTGCAGTGGCAGCGGGAAGTTTATATTTCTATAGATTTGCATTTTTAAAACCGAAAAAGACAGAAGATATTTCAAGGGACATGCTTCCGTTTCGGAAGGATATTGATGCTGCCAGAGCGTGGCTGGATGCGCAGCCGTTGGAGCAGATTACCCTGCGCAGTATAGATGGTCTGAAGCTGAACGGTTATTTTCTGCCGGCAGAAAATGCGAAACGAACGGTATTATGTGTGAATGGATTTCGTGGCAATGCGAAAAAGGATTTTGTGATGCTTTCAAAATTCCTGCATAAAGATCAATGTAATGTATTATTGATGGATCAGCGAGGCTGCGGACTGAGCGAGGGTGAGATGTGCTATGAAATCATGGGCAGATATGATTGTATTACCTGGCTGGATTATCTGACCGACAGACTCGGTGTGGATATGCCACTCTATTTAAACGGCGGTTCTATGGGAGCTGCAACTGTTATGATGGCCAGTGAGTTAAAACTGCCGGCGGGGGTCAGAGGGATCATAGCAGACTGTGGGTATACAACTCCCTGGAAGGAAATGAAGCATGCAGCAAGAGAACTGTTTCATCTTCCGGCATTTCCGATGATTTATGTATTGGATATGATTTTGAAAATCAGACAGGGCTTTTCTCTCAAGGATGCATCTGCGACCGAAGCAGTGAAGTACAGCAAGGTTCCTATTCTGTTTATCCATGGAGATGAGGATGCCTTTGTACCGACCGACATGAGCCGTATCAATTATGCGGCCTGTACAGCGCCCAAGCATCTTGAGATTTTTGAGGGTGCGGCACACTGCATGAGTTATATGACAGATTCCGAGCGTTATCAGAGGGCGTTGGTGCGCTTTTTCGAGGCATGTGAGCAAGGAGATACAACGGGATTTTTTGCACATAACTGATGTATATGGAGGACTCTGTAAGCTGTCCCTTGCATCATCATATAATCAGAAGGGGAAATTTTGGAGTGGATGGTTTTATTAAGGTAGTGGATGCCCTCGGACATGAATATTATGGAGGAAATCAGAGCTGGTTTACGAGTAATACACGGGCACGGGCGGGCTGCGGGCCGGTTTCAGGTGCTAATGTGCTGCTCGTTTTGTGTAAAAGGAATCCAGAAATAGCGAGCTGTCTGCATGTGACGATTCAGTCAGACGGTCAGATCAGCAAGAATGACTACATGAATTTTCTGGATGCCGTCTATCAAACCATGGGAACATGGGAAATTCCGATACTGCGTAAAATTTATGACAGGTGTAAGCGCGATAATCTCTTTTTTAAGAAGGTGTCCCCTAATAATGGGAGGAGCATCTGTGGTTATCTCCGCGGTGTCCTTCGGTTTGCAAGGGAACGGGGAGTCTGTCTGCAAAGCCATGCATTTCCGACGGCACATTGTGACCCGGAGCAAGGGCTGGAGTTTATCAGAGATGGGCTCAGCTCAGCAGGTGCAGTAGGGATGCTGACTTCCTATAACTGTCATCCGTTGACGTTGTTCCACGGAGAATATCAAAGTATTGCTGAACCTTATCAGACGAGAGATCCCATGCAGAATCATTTTGTCACGATTACAGGGATTACAGCTGACGGACAGCTTTATGTGTCAACGTGGGGGCGTATTGCAAGGATTGATTATGCTGCATTGGCAGCTTCCTGGAATAGTTCGCGTGCGCTTGACAGTGCACTGATGTATTTTACGTTCGCTGAATCAGAGACTCAAACCAAACAGAGTATTAAAGATGCTGCAAAGGTGCTTCGTAGAGCCATTTATCAGGCGTTGGTCTGCAAGGCGAATTTGTTTGCGGTTACATTACTTTTGCAATGAGGAGGATCTTGCTATTCCTCTATGCAAAATGAGTAATGCAATGTTGAAAAGTATTCTAGATTACAATCTGATGTAATAAGGTTTACTTTTTGTAGGTAACTACCATGAACTTGGCAGATATTCTTCCTATCCAATAGAATATTGAGCCAAACAACCTATGATGTGGAAGCAGAGGGACCGAAGCATCGTATACTCGTTTTTGGTTGAAGTAATAGTTGCCGTCTTCGGTTTCATAGGTTGCACCGGGTAAGAAATTGATGGACATTCCACGGAATAGATTATAAGGAATCAAGACAAGGACTTGGGGGTAATGTTGTCTGCCTGATGCAACATCCGTTATAAAACGATCTGTAGTCAAATTGATGATTCTGTGGTGTTTCTCTGTAATCTGATAAGCGTTCCAGCTAATTGAGGCAATGGAGATGCCATAGCACTTATTAAATCCCATGCCACTTAGCGTTCCGGTAATGCTTTTGATTGTAGCTTTTCCGCCAAAACCGCCAACAGTTGTGATTACAAGTGCTTTCTTGGCAAAGAATTGCGGTCTGTGCAGGAGATAATTCATATGATCTAAAAAATTCTTTAATAATGCTGTTTCTCTTGCGTTATAGGTTGTGGTTATCATGATGAGCGCATCAGCATCATTGATCTTATAGATGATTTTGGACATGATTGCTTTATGAGGACAAAAGTCAGCTCCTTTTCTAAAACAGCTGCTGCATCCGATGCAATAATCCAACTTTTCATCAATTAATCGAATTATTTCAAAACTACTTTCGGGCTCCTTTTTCTTAATTCGATTCATTGCGGCTTCTGCAACCAGCCAGGTATTTCCCTTATGCGTACAACCATCAATAAGTAAGTATTTCATATGAGATCTCCTAAATGTGGTAAATCAATCATAAACTATATACCAATCTATCATAACGCTCTTTGGAAAACAAGTTACTTATGTCATTATCTATTTACAAGAATCAGAAAAGAGTGGATAGATAAAGAAATATTTGCAAATGCTATATTTGCAAAAAAATTATTGAAAACGCGACCGTTGATATAATATATGCAAAAAATGATAATATTCAAAGAAATGTTTGCAAATATGATATTTGCGAATATATTATTGATAGCAAGACGGATTAGTGGTAGTATATGGTTGAAAGGTGGTAATTCAAAATGGAAAAATTATCAGCATTAGAGAAAAAATACAAGAGTATTGAAGAAAATTTAAAAGAACAAGCTGCTTTCTATATGGAGGATGTGCAAGCATTATTTCCTAATATGAAGCAGGCAACAATATATTGGAATTTATCAAAACTAGTTGAAGCCGGATATTTAAAGCGTGTAAGACAAGGCGTGTATGCATTCAATGAATGGAAAGGAAAGACGAAAATCACTCTGACAGATGATGTAAAGAAAGTGCAAACTCTTCTTGACGAATCAGGGTTTGAATATTTTGTATCTGGATTAGATATATTACAGCGATTCATGCAACATGTACCAGAGCAATATCCAATGATACTGTTCGCAGAAAAAACTGCTCACGAAGAAATAGTAAGTAATTTGCTGAATGGTGATTTTTATGTAATAAAACCATCTGAAATTCAGCAACAATACGAGTATGCCATATTAACAGGAAATGAGAAGAAACAGATCATTATTTATGATACAGAAAATTTCGATTATGAAAATGACGGTGTTGCAACGATTGAAAAAGCATTTATTGATCTGTATTATTCTATAACTAGAAACGGATATCCAATGTCGTTGCAGGAATTGGTTCGTGTATACCAGAATTTGATCAGATTGGGGAATATTGATAAAAGAAAAATGATTACCGTTTCAACAAAAAGAAATCTACAGAATGATATCAGACTTATTGTTGAGACGCCACACATTACAGATGAGGCAATGCAGTTTGCCACGATACTACGAAAAGGAGAATAGGATGGATTTTACGAAGGTATTTCATGATAAGACCGCATTTGAAAGAGAATATCTACAACAGAGAATGGATCAGTATGGCTTTAAGAACATGAGTAGAATGGAACTGTTTTTGTGGGACATGGAGTTATTCCTTCAGATTCAAAAACGATTGGGAGAACATATTGTATTAAAAGGCGGAGCTGCTACACAGTTTTATATACCCATAGAGGCGCAAAGAACAAGTGTCGATATTGATATGATCTTTTGCGGGACGGCTGGGGATGTAAAGAATACACTTGATGATATTACAGCTTGTTTAAAAGAAGATAGTGATTTTTTCAACTTCTATGAATATATTCCGAAAAATCCCAAGACTAATTTGCCGATGCATACATATTTCGTAGATGTTCCATCTGTTTTATCGAACAAAGAACGTAATGTGGAGGAGGGCACGATTGATAAACAGGAGCTTAAAATAGAATTTATCATGGAGACAGAGATTTGGGAGTATACTAGGAAAACTGGTGAAAATATTTTTGCAGTTCAAAGTGAATTTGAATATCAATTACTTCCGGTCAGTCATTTGTTTGCAGATAAATTTACAACGATAGGGTGTAAAACCATTGGCGTGCAGAATGATAGGATGGATGAACAGGTAAAACAGTTCTATGATGTTATGATGCTTACGATATACCAGTTGGATGAATTAGATATTGAGGAGGTTCGTAAAAAATATATACATAGAGCTGAGAAAGAATGGTATGACAGAAAAGAAAGTCCGTATGATCTTCAGGAGATTATTGCCGATGTTAGAAAACAGCTATTTAGATATTCCATGGCAGATAGTGGCGATGATGTAGAACTGAAAAAGTATATAAATGATTTCAAGGCTCTTTATCTAAATAGTAAAGTTGAATTTAGCCCACAAATTGTGGCATGTGGAGCATCCCTAGTTCATCTAATGTATGAGACAATGCTGAATGACAATAGTTGGAATGTGGTGAAAAAGGCATTATCCATTGAGAAATTTCTTGAGTTAAAGCAATATGAAGGCAGAGAAAAAGGAACTAAAACAAAAGAAATTAGAGAGATGCTGATTCGCGAGTTCGGAAGCTATTCAGCAATTCCAGTCAACATTCTGAAAGGTAAAAATCTAAAAAGAATATTGTGGGCAATTGCCGATAAGGATAATTTAGATGAGATTCGGGAAAAAGTGCTGGAGTTCCTTATCGATGTTAGAGAGATTAGCGGAAGGATTAGGGATGAGTCTGGAATTACGTTTTGTTAAAACCGGTTGCAAATCTTCTCATTCTACCTTAGAATAAAAAACGAATGAATTTTAGGAATGACAGCAGAAATGTATCGTACGAAACGGAGGACAAAAATGATTAAATTATATGACAGTGGAGCCTATCTGATAGATGGTTCACAGATCATCCCGGATAATGAGGATGCTCTGCCAAGAGTTACGGAAGCGACCGGACGGGACATCGCCCCTGAGGAAGCGGCTAAGAATACGATTGCATACAGCATCTTAGAGGCTCATAATACCTCTGATAATATGGATCAGTTAAAAATTAAATTTGATAAGCTTACATCCCATGATATTACATTTGTAGGTATCATACAGACAGCCCGTGCATCGGGGCTTGAAAAGTTTCCGGTACCTTATGTACTGACAAATTGTCATAATTCTCTTTGTGCAGTTGGCGGAACCATCAATGAGGATGATCACATGTTTGGCCTTACCTGTGCAAAGAAATATGGTGGCATCTATGTTCCGCCTCATCAGGCTGTGATTCATCAGTTCGCAAGAGAAATGCTTGCGGGCGGTGGAAAGATGATTCTTGGTTCGGACTCACATACACGTTACGGAGCGCTTGGAACCATGGCAATGGGCGAGGGCGGACCGGAGCTTGTAAAGCAGCTGCTGTCCAAAACCTATGATATCAATATGCCGGATGTGGTCTGTGTTTATCTGAAAGGTACGCCGGTTTTGGGCGTAGGCCCGCAGGATGTGGCACTTGCCATCATTGGAGCAGTTTTCTCCAATGGTTATGTGAATAATAAGGTAATGGAATTTGTGGGTCCGGGCGTTGCCGGTTTAAGTGCTGATTTCAGAATCGGAATTGATGTCATGACGACAGAGACAACCTGTCTGTCCTCCATTTGGAAGACGGATGATAACATCAAGGAGTTCTATGAGACACATGGACGTGTAGAGGATTATCAGGAGTTAGCGCCCGGACAGGTAGCATATTATGACGGTGTGATTGAAGTGGATTTAAGCAAGATTCGTCCTATGATTGCCATGCCGTTCCATCCGAGCAATACCTATACCATTGATGAGGTCAATGCAAATCTGATGGACATTTTGGATGACGTAGAGAAGAGAGCACTTGTCAGTCTTGGTGGTCAGGTAGAATATACACTTAAGGATAAGGTAAGAGACGGGAAATTATATGTGGAGCAGGGAATCATCGCAGGCTGTGCAGGCGGTGGATTTGAGAATATCTGTGCTGCGGCTGACATTTTGAAGGGAACCAGTATTGGAGCAGATGAATTTACTCTTAGTGTATATCCGGCTTCTACTCCGATTTATATGGAATTACTCAAAAACGGTCTGGCGGCAACACTGCTTGAGACAGGAGCAATCCTAAAGACGGCCTTCTGCGGGCCATGCTTTGGTGCAGGCGATACGCCGGCTAATCATGCATTCAGTATCCGTCATTCAACCAGAAACTTCCCAAATAGAGAAGGTTCCAAGCTTCAGAACGGACAGATTTCCTCTGTTGCACTGATGGACGCACGTTCTATTGCTGCAACCGCAGCAAATAAGGGCTTCTTAACTGCAGCTACGGATATCGACCGAGATCGTCTGACAGGTAAGCATAAATATTTCTTTGATAAAACCATTTATGAAAATCGTGTATTTGACAGTCATGGAGTTGCCGATCCTAATACAGAAGTTAAGTTTGGACCGAATATCAAGGACTGGCCGGCTATGAGCGCTCTGACCGATAATTTGATTTTGAAGGTCGTTTCAGAAATTCATGATCCGGTTACAACGACGGATGAACTGATTCCTTCCGGTGAGACATCATCCTTCCGCTCTAATCCATTAGGATTGGCCGAATTTACACTTTCTAGAAAAGATCCTGCCTATGTAGGTCTTGCAAAGGAAGTGCAGAAGGCAGAAAAAGCAAGAACAGCAGGAGAAGAACCGGCAGAGGCTTTCCCTGAGGTAAAGGATATCCTCGTAAAGATTAAGAATGTTTATCCGGATTTGAAAAATGACAATGTTGGTTTCGGCAGCACAATTTTTGCAGTGAAGCCGGGGGATGGCTCTGCGCGTGAGCAGGCAGCGTCCTGCCAGAAGGTGCTTGGCGGCTGGGCAAATATTGCCAATGAGTATGCAACGAAGCGATATCGTTCCAATCTGATCAATTGGGGTATGCTTCCGTTCTTGATTGACAGAGTGAAGCAGCTGCCGTTTAAGAATCATGACTATATCTTTGTTCCTGATATCCGAAAGGCTGTAGAGAATAAACAGGCTGAGCTCAAAGCCTATGTAGTAAATGAAGGAATGAAGGAGTTTACTCTGAAGCTGGGTGAGATGACAGATGATGAAAGAACCATCATATTAAAGGGCTGTCTGATCAATTACTACAGAGGGTAGGACACAATTTCGTCACAAACTCTAAATAATAATGTAATTCTGCCGATATTAATAGTACAGAGCAGGCTTCGACGGGAGCTTACACTGAACATAAAGAGGCAGACCACGGAGGGCATAACATCAGTTGGAAGGGATTCCATTCTGATGCATTGCTCTCTTTTTATGGAAGGACATGGAGGAAATTTTATAAAAGTGTGGTTCGTTGCGCTCACTAGGAGGAATTCATTGGTAATCGGAAGCAGTACCATAGGAATGGAATCCGCCAGAAGATATTCATCTTTGCGCATGGAAGCGGGCAATATGACTACATGGAACGGATTGGGACAGGTGACTCGTACCACCTCTAATCTGAATCGTGTAGAGGAAAAGAATGAGAAAACAGCGACAGGCAGTTCTTCAAACTTGTTTCAGGATTCCATGAAGGACTTAATGGAACGTTTTTCTCAGGTGAAGGCAAGCCGGGAGGTCGATGAGAAAACGGAGAGGGATGCCATGATGAAAATCAAGGCACAGTGCATTAATTATCTGATTGCAATTCTTTTTGGACGTAAGTCAACCGATCCGGCAAAACTTGTAGAGGATAATACACAAAGTACCAACGGGCAGAATATGCTGACCAATCTGGGTGGCTGGGGGCAGTTACAGCAGGTTGCGGGTGGACAGTATTACAGCATGCAGTATTATTCCGAGACAGAGCAGACATCCTTTCAGACAAACGGAACTGTAGTGACGGCAGACGGGCGTGAGATAGAATTCGGTTTGAGCTTTGAGATGAGCCGGAGCTTCACGTCGTACTATGAGGAAAATTATGAGTTCGGAACACAGTTCATAGATCCGCTTGTAATCAATCTCGACAGTAATGTGGCGAGTGTGTCGGATCAGAAGTTTATGTTTGACATTGATTCGGATGGCGTATTGGATCGTATTTCCAAACCAAATGCGGGAACCGGATTTTTGGCACTTGATTTGAATGGAGACGGCATCATCAATGATGGCAGCGAATTGTTCGGCACGAAGTCAGGAGACGGCTTTTCAGATCTTGCAGCATATGATTCTGATCAGAATGGCTGGATTGATGAAGCGGATGAGATATGGAGCAAACTCTTGATCTGGTCTCAGGATGCAAACGGTAAGGATTCGCTTTATGGTCTGGGAGAAAAGGGAGTAGGTGCCATTTATCTGGGAAACGTCAGCACAGATTATTCCTTGAATTCACCATGGGACAATACGACCAATGCGGCCATCCGAAAGACAGGTATTTTTTTGTACGAGAACGGAAATGCAGGGACAGTACAGCATATGGACATTGCAAGGTAGGATGTGTGTTCCGGAAAAGAGAAGCACTATGGATGAAAAGACAGATTAGGCAGATATACGGTTCTAATCTGTCTTTTTCTGCATATGCTAGTCCTATGAAGACGCTGATGGAAAATATATGTGCCGTATTAATGATTATTATTTTGCTGCCCTATGTATTTACAGTGCTTTTTCAGGGAAATCAACTGAAGAACGGCATCGTGCGGGAGCATACAGAATGGGAGTCCGAACAGGAAAACAGTCGTGGATGGGTTGTCAGAAAAGGCGGTGAGGATAGGATGGCCGTTGAGGAATATGTAACCGGAGCGGTTGCGGCAAGCATTCCGGCATTCTATGAGAGTGAAACCTTGAAAGCACAGGCAGTCATCATCCGTACATATATCCTGCTGGCATTACAGGGACAGGATACCATACAAGAGGAAGAATTGAAATTAACCTATCTGGATGCCGGAGAACTGCAGACGATTTGGGGATATCGGGAATTTACCGGATTATACGAGAAGTTGACTGATGCAGTGAAAGCGACAGAGGGGCAGGTGCTCGTTTATCAAGGAGAACTGATTTATCCACCCTTTCATGCGGTGAGCGCAGGAAGGACACGAAGCGGAAATGAAATTGCCGGGAGGCAGGTCTATCCCTATCTTGTAAGTGTTGACAGTAGCATGGATCTGGAGTCAGAAGACTTTTTAAAAATTGAATACTATGAGAGAAGCGAGCTGACAGCCAGATTACGTACTTTGGATGAAACGATTATCTTAAATGGGAATGCAGCAGAAGAGATAGAAATTGAGCGTGAGAAAGACAGTGATTATGTGAAAAATGTATCTTTTGAAAACGGCAGGGTAACTATGACAGGAGAACAATTCAGGGAGCTGTTTGGTTTAAATTCAACCTGCTTTTCTGTTGAAGATTACGAAGGAAAATTTCGGATTGTTACCAAAGGCTTGGGACATGGAATCGGCTTCAGTGAATATGGTGCCAATCAGATGGCGAGACAAGGCAGTACCTATAAAACGCTGCTGCAATACTATTTTTCCGGTGTAAGTTTAAAAACAATGAATAATCTTTGATAATCAGGCAAACCTAATAGCAGAGGTGATTATCAATGAAAAAAACAAGCAGAAACAAGTCTCACAAAAAACAATACATCGCTGCGGCTGCAGTCTGTCTCTTATCGGCGGTTTCACTGTTTGCTGTATATGAAAACAACAGAAGGGTTAATTTATCAGAGGGTTACATCGCGGATCTGACCGAAATTGAAGAAAACAGACAGCTGGCAGAGTCCGGAGAAGGCAGAGAAGTGACGACCAGTCAGGCTAAAGCGGAGCATTTTGCTGAAGAAGATATGTTTGGATGGGATAATGTGATGGATGCGACTGATGAAGTGAAAGAGGAGACATCGGAAGGGGATATTGCTGAGAATCCCGAGAAACAGATAAAAGCTGAAATTGAAGAAGCACCTGAGGAAGATGAAATTGTCCTGAATATTCAGGAGGAAGGTGTCATTACAGCCGATGCAATTACAAAGCCGATACAGTTGAGCTTTGACGACAGCAGCAGGATGCTTTGGCCGGTAGACGGAAATGTCATATTGAACTATAGCATGGACAAAAGTGTGTATTTTCCGACTTTAAAACAATATCGGTATAACCCTGCGCTGGTGATTGAAAGTGAGGAAGGAACACCGGTACTTGCGGCGGCACGAGGTCAGGTCATCCATATTGAGGAACAGGAGGAGACCGGAACAACGCTGGTCATGGATTTGGGAAATGACTACAGGGTTACCTATGGACAGCTAAAGGATGTATGTGTCAATGCCGGAAAGGTCGTAGAAGCAGGAGAAACAATCGGATATGTGGCGCCTCCGACAAAATACTACAGCGTGGAGGGCAGCAACCTGTATATGAAGATGGCACATGGTAATCAGGCGGCAAATCCGATGGAATATTTGGAATAGATATGTAAAGCGCACATAGAGATCATGTGCGCTAATCTATTTGAAGCAACCGATTGCAGGTATAATATATGATATTCACATCAGGGCTACAAAGTGATACATAAACACGAAGTGACAGATGCTTCCTGCAAGAATGAACAAGTGAAAAATCTCATGTGTGCCAAAAGATGTATGGCGGGAGTTAAAAAGCGGAAGCTTCAGTGCATATATGATACCGCCTGTCGTATAGAGAATGCCGCCTGCAACGAGCCAGTAGATCGCGGAAGCAGGAAGTGCGCTTGTCAGAGGGGCAAAAGCAAATACACAGGTCCAGCCCATACCGATATAGATGATGGATGAAAACCACTTGGGACAGGTGATCCAAAAAGCTTTGATCAGAATTCCGATCAATGCCAGTCCCCAGATGACACAGAGCATAACTGTACCGGTAAAGCCTTTTAGTACAATCAGGCAGATTGGGGTGTAAGAGCCTGCAATCAGAACAAAAATCATCATATGGTCAATCTTACGAAAAATCTTGATGATGCCGGCAGAAACCGTCAGTGAGTGATAGGTGGTGCTGGCACTGTAGAGCAGAATCATACTGAAGATAAAGATTGCCATGGCAGGCAGATTGATATACTCCGAAGAACTGCCGGCACGTATCAGCAGCGGGATCGCTGCACAGGCAGACAATACTGCACCGATAAAATGTGTAATGGCACTTCCGGGTTCTCTTAATTTTAATAACATATAAATCACTCCTCTGAATTCATTTGATTGCTACGTGATATAGTTTTTAAAACTACATATCCTATAATCAAATACTACACCAGAGAAAAGAAAAAATCAAGAGAAAATTAGCCTTCTTCTATCACATGGATTTCCATATAATCAAATTCAATGGATTCAATGAAATTATCCTGATAAAATCTTACCTTGGAATGTTTCTGAAATTCTTCGATGTTGGTATCCAGCCATATCGGTTTTCCAAGATCAAAGGCATGACAGACATCGTCAAGTGCCTGAAATATTTTATGTGTACGAGTTTCGTCTGCCTCATTGGCAATGACGATATCACGTACCATTCGATTGTCTTTAAACAGCTTTGCCCATAAACGAAACATAGTGACTCCTTTTTCGTATCAGTATAAAAGATTGCAGACGGAAAGTAAAGGCAGACAATTGATAAAATTTGTATGAATATTTCATGAAAAACATGCATTCCACAATAGGGTATGGTATAATATAGTTGTTGCAAAAATCATATTTGTTAGGATGTGAGCGATTGGAATATAATGCAAAAGACTATGGAGAAGTGGACAGCTGGGCAACCACATTGCTGCTGTACAATTCGGCACTGAAGGAAGTCGGAACGAAACTGGAAATTCTGAATGATGAGTTCCAGCATATACATCAGTACAATCCGATAGAACATATCAAGTCAAGGATTAAAACGCCGGAGAGCATTGTTAGAAAATTAAAAAAGCGTGGCTATGAATCCACCTTGGATAACATGGTTAAATACGTGAACGACATTGCCGGAATCCGTATTATCTGTTCCTTTACCTCTGATATATACAGAATCGCAGAAATGCTGCGCAATCAGAGTGATATTAAGGTGATATCCATTAAGGATTATATTAAGTCACCGAAGGAAAGCGGCTACAAAAGTTATCATATGCTTGTATCGGTTCCGATCTATCTGTCAGACAGCGTGGTGGATACGAAGGTAGAGATACAGATTAGAACGGTAGCCATGGATTTCTGGGCGAGTCTGGAGCATAAGATGAATTATAAGTTTGAAAGAAATGCACCGGAGCACATCGTAACGGAATTGTATGAATGTGCCATGATGGTTTCGGAACTGGATGCGAAGATGCTTTCTTTAAATGAGGAGATACAGCAGACTGTGGCAACGGATAAGGAACACAGTCAAAATACATAGAGAAATCATAAAAGACGGACCGGTGAATGGTTCGTCTTTTTTCATCATTGAAAAGCCTGATTGTTTTGTTTTAAAATGAGGAGTGCCCAAGTGGATGAGAATCACTTGGGCAATTATGAAAAAATTTATCTGTGTGTAATGTAAAACATTACAGGAAACTACTTCCTTAACTCTGTATATAGTGTAACAATTAAATATGAACAAACTATGAACGATGTATGAAATATTAGTAAAGTTTACAAAAATGAAAACCGTTTAAATAAAAAATTGTGCAAAGTGCACAACTCTTGTCATATGCATAAATTAATGGTAAAATACATAAAACAGTAGTTTGTAATGATGGGATTATAAGAAAACGGAGGAAATTATGGAAAACTTTATGGACAGATTGTACAGTAAATTGAGTACAGGTGCCGGACAGCAATACTCTTCCAATACAGAACCGAGAAGAAGAGAAAACGGAGATAATAAAGTTGAGCAGTTAATGAACCTGATGCGTGAAAATGACAGCAAGCAGATAGAATGTATTGCAGCAATGTTTAATCAGGAAAGCGAAGAACATGAGCAGTCTAAGCGAGAACTGAAGCAGGAAATGCAGAATACAGGCATGTCCATGCAGGAGATACAGCAATCTGTTCAGGCAATGGGAATGACAGTACAGAATATGGATGCGGCACTGCACAGCATTGCAGATGCATTGCAGCAGATGCAGACGGAACAGTCCTTTGAACAGGAACAGCAGGTCACAGGAGGAATTTCTGTCGAACAGCTGCAAGATTTAGAGGAGCATGTGCATAAGGAAAACGTGAAATGCTATCGAAATGTGCAGGCCTCTGTGATGGAACAGGCAGAGCTTCAGATGGAGCAGACCAGAACCTCTGTAGGATCAGTTAAGGGAATGCTGATTACGTCATTGATTTTGAACGTTGCTACAATCGCTGTACTGATTGTACATTTGTTAGGTGTAATCTGATATGGGAAAAATGGAATGGAAGCCGGGCAATATGCTCTATCCGCTTCCTGCCGTCATGGTCAGCACAGCGGATGAAAATGGCAGGAGTAATATATTGACGGTTGCATGGACGGGGACGGTTTGTACCAATCCTGCTATGGTATATATTTCTGTCAGACCGGAGCGCTATTCTTACGATATCCTTAAACGGACGGGAGAGTTTGTAATCAATCTGACGACGGAGAAGCTGGCATATGCCACAGATTACTGTGGGGTAAAATCGGGCAGGGATGTGGATAAATTCAAGGAAATGCATCTGACACCGGCGGCATCAACTTATATCAAGGCACCTATGATCGAAGAAAGCCCGGTCAATATAGAATGCAGGGTGACAGAGCTTAAGCTGTTGGGCAGTCACGATATGTTTTTGGCGGAAGTGGCCGCCATACATGTGGACGAGCAGTATATGGATTCCTCAGGAAGGTTTTGTTTAGCAGAGGCAGCACCGATTGTATATTCACATGGTGAGTATTATGGCTTGGGGGATTTGATTGGAACATTTGGATACAGTGTAAAAAAGAAAAAGTGAATTCACTTTTTCTTTTTTAATGAACTGCCTCTGACGACGGCAGAGGAACCATATTTGTGACGTATGGAATCAATGGCAAGATCAAGCTGCTTTTGCTTTTCGGTTTTGTGACTGTCGTCAATCAGGCTGAAAAAGTCCATTTGTACAGGTTCTGTCGTGCTTTGGAGTTTTGAGGTACGTATTCCGATCAGTCTGACAGGAGCACCGTTCCAAAGCTCTTTGTAGAGAGAGCAGGCATAGCGGTATATTTCGGCACTTGTATCGACAGGAGAGTTGAACTGTGTCTGTCTGGAAACACTGATGAAGTCGGCATATTTAATTTCGACATTGATCATTCCGGCTAACTGTTTCGCATTTCGCAGCCGTACTGCTACCTTGTCAGCAAGCTTTAACAGGATCTCACAGGCAGCGTCATAGGTGTCAATATCCGCAGGCAGGGTGGTTGAATTGCCAATGCCCTTGAGCGGGACACGATCAGGTGAGAGTGTAGAATGATCAATGCCGTTTGCGTATTTCCATAATAAGATGCCATGACTTTTGAGATGTGCCTCCAGAATGTCGACATCGGTTTTTGCCAGATCGCCAATAGTCATGATTCCGAGCTTATGCAATGTTTCTGCAGCAGACTTGCCGCACATAAAGAGGTCACTGACCGGCAGAGGCCACATTTTTTCTTCTATTTCATTAGGAAAGAGTGTATGTACGAGGTTTGGCTTTCGGAAATCAGAGGCCATCTTGGCCAGTACCTTTCTGGAGGATATACCAACGTTGACCGTGAAGCCAAAGGTTTCATATACTTTATCTTTTATGATGGTCGCAGCAGCGGTCGGAGAATCATATGCATCGATATACATCGTAAAATCCAAAAAGCACTCATCAATGCTGAGCTGCTCCAGTTCAGAACAATAGGAACCCAAAAGTTCCATCAGATTGCGGCTGTATTCTTTATAGACTTCGTGTTCGGGCGATGCAATGATCAGGTGCGGACACTTTTTGAGGGCAGCAGCAATAGGCTCGGCAGTCTGGATTCCATATGCCTTGGCGGGTATGGACTTGGCCAAAACGATGCCATGGCGGTTACTTCGGTCTCCGCCGATGATGGACGGAACGAGACGCAGGTCAAACGTAGGATCGCTCTTTAGATTTTCAACGGCGCTCCAGCTTAAAAATGCAGAATTTACGTCTATATGAAAGTATAGTTTATCATTCATAAAGGTGAACCTCCAATTACATTATATCATGATTTGCAAGCAAATCATGAGCCTCCGGCGGATGCGCACTAAGGCATGCGCTGATATAATGTCTGTCGACATTATATCATGATTTGCAAGCAAAGCATGAGCCTCCGGCAGATGCGCACTAAGGCATGTGCATTAAAACATAAACGGATAGGGTATTTATTAATATAATACCATAAATTGCTTCTGGTGATACTATGTAACAATGGCTTTACAAGCAATAGGTTTGTTGATAAAATAGACATATTACGAAAATATTACAAGGTGGATGTTGAAAATAGAGTATCGATTAGCTGGGGTCGGGCAGCATGGGTAGACTGACTAAATATAATAAAAAAATGAAATTGGCTAACATAGCGACCATGATGATTGTCATGATTTCTGTGTTGATTTTTGTACCTGCAATAGAGCATTACAGCAAATCAGGTATCAATCTGTTTAAAATGTATGTTAACGGCACGGCAGTGGGAATCATTGACGACCAAAAGGATGTTGAAGGGCTGATCATAGAGGCACGTAAAAGGATTGCAAAGGAAAGTACGGAGCTTGTGCTGCTGGACTATGATGTTGTGCTGAACGGTGAAGAGGTTGTATTTGGACAGGTGGATAATCGAGAACTAATTGTCAATAATATATGTAAGGTATTGTCCGAAGCAGTTCAGAAGACCAAGAAACGTGTTTACACAGTCAAAATCAACGAATATACCGTTAATCTTGCGACTTCTGAGGAAGTAATGCAGCTATTGGCACGGGCAAAAGAGAAATATGATGAGACCAGCCTGTTTCAGGTAGAACTGGTGCTTGATCCGACACGAGAACTGAACGTGCTGACGACCAAGGTGACTGCAAAGGAGGACATGCAGACAGAGGAACCGGAGATGTTTCCGGAGGCCGGAGCCATCAAGGCGGTCAACGATATGGTTGATGAGGCCATGAAAGGCAAAGAGGATGAATTTGATCTGGGGCTGATATCACTTGATTTTGGTGAAAATGTGGAAGTAGTACAGGCATATGTAGATGAGGATCAAATCAGTACGCTGGATGCAGCAATAGAGGGTGTGACCAAGGATCAGGAGAAGAGTGTCATCTATGAGGTTGTTGGAGGTGACAGCCTGTCTTTGATTGCAGAAAAGAATGCTACGACCATAGATAAGATCATTGCCATGAACAGTAATATCGAAAATGAAAATGCTGTTATTCGTGTCGGTGATGAAATTGTTGTGACCATACCGGAACCGGAACTGTCAGTTGTCAGAACGGAAGAAGTATACTATGAAGAAGTATATGACGAAGAGGTACAATACATTGATAATGATGAGTGGTATACGACAGATATGAAGACGCTGCAGGATCCTGTCAGCGGCTTCAGAAAGGTTGTAGCGGATATCACTTACCGTAATACAGAAGAGGCAGACCGGACGCTGGTGTATGAAGACATTGTTATGGCGGCTGTTCCTAAGATTGTAGAACGAGGAACCAAAACACCGCCAAGTTATCTGAAGCCGATATCGGGCGGACGGTTGTCCTCTACCTTCGGAAGGCGCAGTGCTCCGGTCAAGGGAGCATCCACATATCATAAGGGTGTGGATTGGGCGACTCCGATCGGTACGGCTGTAGCGGCATCCTCCGGTGGTACAGTAGCAAAAGCCGGATGGGGCAGCGGTTATGGTTATGTTGTTTATATTAACCATCCAGACGGCCGACAGACACGTTACGGACATCTGAGCAAGATACTTGTAAAGGCGGGACAGACGGTAAAACAGGGAGAAAAGATAGCACTCAGCGGTAATACCGGACGAAGCTCAGGCCCTCATATTCATTTTGAAATTCTGGTGAATGGAGCGCAGGTGAACCCTCTGAGCTACCTAAATTAATATTGACATAAAGAGGAATCGTGTTATACTATAAATGCTGTTTTATTGCAGAAGAGGTGTGTATGTTGGAGCAGTACATTATCAAAGGCGGTAATCCATTAGTTGGTGAGGTTGAGATCGGTGGAGCAAAAAATGCGGCACTTGCGATTTTGGCAGCCTCCATTATGACGGATGAAAGCGTTATTATAGAAAATTTACCCAATGTTCGGGATGTCAGCGTATTGCTGCAGGCAATGGAAGCAATTGGCGTTATTATTGAGCGATTGGATAAGCATACGGTCAGAATCAATGGTTCAGTGATTCATGATTTGACAATTGACAAGGATTACATTAAGAAGATCAGAGCTTCTTATTATTTGCTGGGTGCACTTTTAGGTAAGTATAAAAAGGCTGAGGTAGCACTCCCGGGAGGATGCAATATCGGAAGCCGTCCAATCGATCAGCATATTAAGGGCTTTCGTGCACTTGGAGCTGAAGTTAAGATTGCCCACGGCATGATACAGACTGAAGCAGAGAGACTGACGGGTTCACATATTTATTTGGATGTTGTGACAGTCGGTGCAACCATCAATATTATGATGGCAGCAGCACTTGCAGACGGTAAGACGATCATAGAGAATGCAGCGAAGGAGCCCCATGTCGTAGATGTAGCTAACTTTCTGAACAGTATGGGTGCCAATATTAAGGGCGCAGGTACGGATGTGATCAGGATCAAGGGCGTGGACAAGCTTCATAAGACAACCTATTCCGTCATTCCGGATCAAATCGAGGCAGGCACCTTTATGTTTGCTGCAGCGGTGACGAAGGGTGACATCATGATTAAAAATGTCATTCCGAAGCATTTAGAGTCCATTAGTGCAAAGCTGATAGAAATCGGGTGTGAGGTAGAGGAATTTGATGATGCAGTCAGAGTGGTATGTTCTAAAAGACTTCGTCATACGCAGGTCAAGACATTACCGTATCCGGGATTTCCAACGGATATGCAGCCCCAGATTGGTGTAGCACTTGCATTGTCCGAGGGGACAAGCATTGTAACGGAAAGTATTTTTGAGAATCGTTTCAAATATGTGGATGAGTTATCCTGTATGGGAGCCAACATTAAGGTAGAAGGAAATACGGCTATCATAGAGGGTGTCAGCAAATATTCAGGCGCTAAGATCAGTGCTCCGGACTTGAGAGCAGGTGCGGCATTGGTATTGGCAGGATTGGCGGCTGACGGAATTACAATTATTGATGACATTGTTTATATTGAGAGAGGCTATGAGGAGTTTCACACAAAGCTCCAGAGTCTGGGAGCACAGATTGACAAGGTTGCTTCAGAAAAGGAAATCCAAAAATTCAAATTAAAAACAGGCTGATGCCTGTTTTTAATTTTTTAATGGTGGTGCGTCTGACGACACACGTTTTTATTTTGCTTAGACGAAGGTTTCAATGTAAATATCAGTCTCTTTAGATAAATCTATAAAATCTTTTCCACATTTAATCATCGGTTTAGACAGGATGTTCTTATTCATAAAGACGACATCGCCTTCTCTGCCATTGCTCAGCCTTACGCGGTTATTCATATAGGTGGTTGCAATGTGCTCAAGGAAGGTCAGGATATAATGGCTGTCGTATTTTTGCAGTCCCTCGGACTCAAAAATACTGATGACCTTAAACGGACACAGGGGCCCGCGATATACTCTGGCAGCAGTCATTGCATCATAGACATCAGCAATGGCAACAATTTTAGCATAAGGATTGATTCTGTTTTCACCAATTCCAAGGGGATAACCTGAGCCGTCACACCGCTCATGATGCATCAGTGCAGATTCCTTAATGGCTTCACTGATATTGTATTCCATCAGTATATTATAGCCCTGTAGTGTATGAGTCTTAATAATGTTGTATTCAGCAGGTGACAAACGATCCGGTTTACGTATAATGTTTTCTGGAATCATCAGCTTTCCGATGTCATGAAGCAGACCGCACAGAGTCAGAATTTTGACATCCTCCGGCGACATGCCGAGCCATTTTCCGAAAATGTTGCAGATCAGAGAGACATTGATACTGTGCATATATGTAAAGTCATCATACTGACGCATGTTGTGCAGCATATCAAATACAGAAATGCTGTTCATATCTGCTTCAATCAGCTGAATCACACTGCTGAACATAGCATCTGTATCAATCGGAGCATTTTTTTCAACAATTTGATGTATATTATTTTTAAAGTTATCGGTATTTTCTAAAAAGTTTTTTTCAAAACGCTTGAATTGGGCGCTTGCCCTGATTTTCTCTGAGTAGGAGGAAGAGGCAGTTGTGTCATCATCGTCAAATTCTTCTTCCTCGGCTTCGCCGGATTCATCCTGAATTTTGATGGCAAGAATAGAATAAAACTCAAGACGTGTAATCATTTTATCCGTTAATACAGTATCCTTAGGAAGGATCATCTGGTTATTATATGAATATACATCCTCAGCGGTTTGCATTCCGGGCACTAAATCTGCTGTTCGTACTCTTCTCATAACCTCACCGATGTCCCTTTCCCCGTAATATCTGAATAAGATACAAATACAGTATAAAAATTATTGTATCAAAAGTCAAGAAATTACGTGATGTTGTTATATAGCACTTGACGGATGACAGAAAAAGGGGTATGCTCTTGATTAGACATTTAATTTCATATTTCTCTCTTATTCAGAGTGGTGGAGATACAAAGGA
>CAZABT010000020.1:0-33754 GCA_964483395.1 uncultured Lachnospiraceae bacterium | reverse complement strand
ATCTGTTTTGATCAATGTTCAATTTCATTTCTTCCATACACTGTACTCCGATTATTTTTTCTTACGTCTGATATCCTGATTTCTTTTTTTCTCTTTTCCCGTTTCTTTGCTCTCATATGTTTCATAAGCCTGGACAATTTTCTGGACAAGCGGATGTCTGACAACATCCTTGCTGGTCAAACGGCAGAAACCAATGTCATCCATTCCTGAAAGCACCCGGATTGCGACATCCAATCCTGAAGTCGTTCCCGGAGCCAGATCCTTTTGTGTCATATCACCCGTAATGATTACCTTAGAGCCGAAACCGATACGTGTCAAAAACATCTTCATCTGCGCAGGTGTTGTATTCTGTGCTTCATCCAAAATGATAAACGCATTATCCAGTGTACGGCCTCTCATATAAGCCAGCGGAGCCACCTCAATCAGACCCTTTTCCATATTCTTTTGAAAACTTTCAGCACCCATGATCTGATATAGCGCATCATAAAGCGGACGCAGATATGGATCGACCTTGCTCTGAAGATCCCCGGGCAGAAAGCCAAGCTTCTCGCCTGCTTCAATTGCCGGTCTCGTCAGTATGATTCGGCTCACCTCATCATTTTTAAACGCTGTAATCCCCATTGCCATTGCAAGATAGGTCTTTCCTGTCCCGGCCGGCCCAAGACCAAATACAATCATTTTATTCCGAATAGCATCAATATATTGCTTTTGACCTAATGTTTTGGGCTTGATCGGCTTCCCGTTTGTGGTATGGCAAATCAGTTCCTTGTCAATTTCAAGCACGGCCGCATGATTTTCTTCCATCGCCATGGCAATCGTATAATCCACATTCTGCTCATGGATAATGTTTCCACGCTCTGACAACTGACAGAGCTGCGTCAAAACTGCAGAAGCACTTTTGACGGAAGCATCCTCTCCGACAATTTTAATCCTGCCGTCTCTTTCAATTACAGACACCTGAAAGGTACGCTCTATTTTCTTAGTATTGGCGTCCATCTGACCAAATACATTACTCATGTCCTTGGAAGGAATTTCGATATACACTTCAGATATACTCACTTGGTATCCTCCGTCATAACAGAAATTGTGTGCTTGCTGCCAACGGACTCAATGACATAAATCTTTCCCGAGGCTCTGCAAAGATTACCCACAAAATCTATTTTAACACTATTTGTGATTATTTGTACCCCTTTTTCAATTAATTTCTCACAATATTTTTGAACACGCTCCTCGGCAATATTACGGGCTGTATCCTGATCATATTTTCTGCTTGCTTCATAGTATTCCCTTTGGTGCCCGATTCCGATACAGACAGGCAGGCGTACATCCTTATAGATAGGAAACCGGAATTCCTCTATATAGCTATCATACAGGCGAAAATGTTGCCTAAGTATGGGCAGATACATGATTTTCTCTGCCGTTGCAATATAATAGTTTTTTCTTTCCTGTCCCGTGTACTCCTTATACAAGTCACGCAGTGCAAACTCATCCTGATAATAATAGATGGTTTTCATTCTGATATCCGCATCTGCGGCTACATATTGATAATCTGTTATGTTGCCGCCGTCATCCTTAATTGGAATTGCACCGGACACCAGTATCGTCCCTTTTGTAACATCCATATCTTTTCTGCACATCGGAACGCCGGAACGCGTAATCATAGCTACAATTTTTCCATCCTTCTCCGCGACCAGATCACAGGCAGGACTGATGGTTTCCGCTTCCTTTGGCAATCCATTTTCCTTGATCTGTATTTCAAGACACGTTCCCTGAATTTTCGCCGATGTCCATGTAATATCATCAAATTCTTCCCGCAGACCCTTTTCAATCAGTTCACAGGAAATGCTGCTTTTGAACATGCCCGGAACAATTTTCATCTCTTCCAGATAATCTTCTATCACATCATCAGTACGGTACAGATTTCCCTCTATCTTGATTTCCCATAAGAACAAAGACATTGTAAACAAAAAAACTGCACAAAATAAGATACCGATTGGAAACAGCTTTCTCTTTTTATATTTGTGAACGGTAAACGGAAGCCCATACTTCTCAAGGATCATAGCTCTGGTCTTTGTTTTTCGCAGTATAGGACCAATACATAAAAAATGAGCCGCAGATAAATACATTTCGTAGGAATCATGACATCTTTTCACCTGCCAAAGCAGAATGTTTCGATTGCCGCATAAATTGATAAAACGTTCGGGTGAGAAACCTGAAACTTTGATTCTGACATAACCGTGACAATATTTGAATAGTTTTACAAGCAAAGGAAGGCCTCCCTGTTCAATCATCAAGATAGTAGATTTTTCCTATGCATCCCGTAATTTTCATTTCTTCATTTGTATAGTATTCGATTGCCAGCCGGCTTCCCTGAATATGGATTTTGCAGGTCTTAGTCTGTATCATCAGAGATTCGCAGGTATATTCCAGTATGCCCCTGTAATTTTCAATAAAGAGCTCCCGATTACCCGTAATCGTAACAATGGCGGAACCCAGCACATAATCCTTTGGAAGATGCAGTGTTTCCACCATGTTTGTCTTTAAGTCATTATGAATCATTGGACGTTTTTCTTTTTTCCTATACATATAATACCATATGCATCGGTATGTTGTCCTATTCCTTGATAATGCACTTGATCAATGCCTGTTTCGGAACAGCTGTTACAGAATAGGAATAGGCTTCCTCAATTCGATGATATGCCTCCTCAATCCTGTTTGCATCATTTCCGTAGATGGTTGCAAGCGAGTCTCCCTTTTCTACCGAATCACCTGCTTTTTTATGCAGAACGATGCCGACCGACAGATCAATTGTATCTTCCTTCTTCCTTCTTCCTCCGCCAAGCAGCAACGATGCAACTCCGATTTCTTCACAGAGAATTTTCTCTATATAACCCGCCTGCGTGGACTGTACTTCTTTTTTCACAGCCGCAAGCGGAAGCTTATCCGGCTGATAGACGCACGAACTGTCACCACCTTGAGCCTGAACAAATTCTGCAAATTTGTCCAGTGCGGTTCCGTTGTGAATTGTTTCACGCAGCAGTTTTTCTGCCTCCTGTTCCTCGGCAACTCTTCCTGCACACAGCAGCATCTGTGAACCTAATGTGATACATAATTCTTCCAAATCGGAAGGGCCTTCACCTTTCAGCGTTGCAATGGCTTCACGAACCTCTAATGCATTTCCTACGGCATAGCCAAGCGGCTGATCCATATCTGATATGACAGCAACTGTTTTCCTGCCTGCCGCATTCCCGATCTTCACCATTTCTTCGGCAAGTGCACGGGAATCCGATTCCTTTTTCATAAAGGCACCGCTTCCGGTTTTCACATCCAAAACAATGGCATCGGCTCCGGCGGCAAGCTTCTTACTCATGATTGAGCTTGCGATCAAGGACATATTCTCCACCGTTGCAGTTACATCTCTCAATGCATACAGCTTCTTATCCGCAGGTGCAATATCCGCGGTCTGTCCCATAATGGCCAGCTTGACACGATTGACATTTTGAATGAACTGTTCTGTTGTCAGTGCAGTGTGAAAGCCCATGATACTCTCCAGCTTATCAATCGTACCGCCGGTGTGTCCCAGTCCTCTGCCGCTCATTTTTGCAATCGGAACGCCCAGAGCAGCGACCATTGGCCCGAGTACAAGCGAGGTTTTATCTCCCACGCCCCCTGTACTGTGCTTATCCACCTTGACTCCGTCAATGGCGCTTAAATCCAGCATATCACCACTGTGTGCCATGGCCATCGTCAGATTTACCGTCTCTTCATCTGTCATTCCCTGAAAATAAATTGCCATCATCATGGCAGACATTTGATAATCAGGAATATCTCCTTTGACATACCCTTCTATCATGAACTCTATTTCTTCTTTTGACAGCGCCTCACCATTTTTTTTTTTGATAATCAGACCACCCATGTACATAGCGTTACCTCCCATTTCATCAACGTGTGCTTAACTCTTTTTCCAGGTAGCAGGTGTCAGCAGAAGAAGCATCGGAAATACCTCCAGCCTTCCCACCAGCATATCGAAAATCAGAACCAGCTTGGAAAATGCAGAAAAATGTGAATAATTGCTCATCGGTCCGACCATTGCCAAACCGGGGCCAATATTATTTATGGTCGCCGCAACCGCAGTAAAATTGGTTGTAAAATCACAGCCATCAAAGGAAATCAAAAATACGGAAAGAGCCACAATCGACATAAATGCTGCAAAGAATACATTCACGGAACGCAGTATCTCATGCTCAATCACACGTCCCTCTATCTGAATTTTCTTAATGCTGCGCGGATGAATGAGGGATAACAACTCTTTTTTAATTGTCTTTGCAAGAATCAGAATACGTGATACCTTCATTCCTCCTCCAGTGCTTCCCGAACAGGCACCAATAAACATGATCAGTACCAGAATGGTCTTGGCCTCTGCCGGCCACAAGTCAAAATCCACAGTGGAATACCCTGTTGTAGTCATAATGGATACCACCTGAAATGCCGAATGATGTATCGCTTCACCGAAAGACGCAAACATGCCCCTGATATTCACTGCAATGATCAGGGTTGCCGCGAGTAAAATACATATATAATACCTGGCCTCCTCGGCCTGAAGTGCCTGTTTAAACTTCTTTCTGACAATCAGAAAATAGACACCGAAATTCACGCCAAACACTGCCATGGAAATTGTAATAATCGTCTGTTGCAGGCTGGTATAGCTTGCAAGTCCATCATTTTTAATCGCAAAGCCTCCGGTACCCGCTGAACCAAAGGATAAGGTCAGAGTGTCAAAAAGAGGCATTCCTGCTATCAAAAGTATAACAATCTGTACTAAAGTCAAAACAAAATAAATCTTATATAAAATCATTGCCGATTCGCGGACACGCGGAACCAGCTTTCCAACCTGATGTCCCGGACTTTCTGCCCGCATCAGATGCATATTGTAGCCTCCTGTCATCGGAAGGATAGCCAAAATAAAGACCAGTACCCCCATACCACCGATCCAGTGTGTAAAGCTTCTCCAAAACAGACTCGTATGTGACAGTGCTTCAACATCCGTCAAAATGCTCGCACCAGTCGTTGTAAAGCCCGATACCGTTTCAAATAAGGCATCCTCTATTTTGGGGATTTCTCCAGTCAATATAAACGGCAGTGCACCGATCAAGCTAAGCATCAGCCAGCTCAGTGCTACGACAACAAAGCCCTCACGCGTATAGAAAACAGTATCCTTTGGCTTTCTTCGTACGATCAGAAAACCCACCAGTGCAGATACAAGTGCTACGATCAGGTATGCAAAGCCCTGCTGTTCACCATAAGCTGCGGCAACAATACATGGCAGCAGCATAAAGCCTGCTTCAAATTCCAACACCCATCCGAGTATAAACAAAATCATCGAAAAATTCATGACAACATCCTCATTCTTATTCTAAAATGTCACTGATATCATCCAATCCCTTATGAGAAGTTACAACCACCACTGTATCACCAATCTGCAGCACATCCTGTCCTCGCGGAATAATGATCTTGCCGCGGCGGTTAATGCTGCATAGCAGCAGATTCTTCTTTAGGTTCAGTTTTTCAAGCGGTACACCTACCACTGCTGATTCTCCTCTGATGACAAACTCCAATGCCTCTACCTTATCTTCAATCAGCTGATACAGTGTTTCGATATTACTGCCGATGGAATTCTGCATAGCACGAACATAACGTATGATATACTCTGCCGTAACATGCTTCGGGTATATGATACTTCCGAGATCCAGTGAATCAATGACCGTATCAAAGGAAATGCGGTTGATCTTTGTAATGATTTTTGCATTGGAAACAGTCTTGGCAAATAAAGAAAGGAGAATATTTTCCTCATCAAAATTTGTCAGCGAAATAAATGCCTCTGCATGTGCCAGATCTTCTTCCAACAGCAAACTCTGATCTATGGCATCTCCATTAATAATTGTTGCCTTCGGAAGCAATGCACTCAGTTGTTCGCAGCGTTCCTTCTTTAATTCTATGATTTTGACCGCAATACCCATATCCAAAAGCTGTGCCGCCAGATAATAGGTGATTTCACCGCCACCGACGATCATTGCATCCTTGACCTGACTGTTGGCAATCCCAAGCTTCTTAAACAACTGAGAAGAGCTGCGCGGACTTGCCGCCACAGATATAATATCCTTTTCCTTCAATACAAAGCTGCCATTCGGAATCGTAATCTCATCTCCGCGTTCCACGGTACATACCAGAACATCATACTTATATTTTGCCAGCAGTTCCATAATGGAATGATTGCATAGTGGAGAACCTGCAGAAATCGCAATCTTAACAATTTCCACTCGCCCCTTTGCAAAGGTATCAATCTTCTTGGCCGAAGGAAACCGCAGCAGTCTGGACATTTCAAGAGATGCCGCAAGTTCGGGATTAATGATCATGGACAGACCCATTTCCTCACGAATGATATCAATTTCTTTACTGTAAATGGGATTTCGCACTCTGGCAATGGTATTGCAATTACCCATCTTCTTTGCAATCAGACAGCATAACAGATTTAATTCATCCGAGCCTGCAACAGCAATCAGCAGATCCGCATGATCCAGTCCCGCCTCCAATTGTATATTATAGCTTGCACCGTTTCCTGTAACACCCAGTACATCAAATTCATTGGAAACCGATGTCACCACCGAGTTATCTAAATCAATGACGGCTATATTATGTCCTTCCTTAACGAGCTGCTCCGTCAGATTAATACCTACCTTGCCGCATCCGACTATGATTATCTGCATAATGTCCTCCAACACAAGAGTCTTTATTTATGATAGGGCTCTTTATTTATAATTCTATAGCTTCTATAGATTTGTTCCATCAATATGACCCGCATCAATTGGTGCGGAAATGTCATACCTGAAAAACTGAGTTTGAAATCGGCATGCTCTGAAACAGAAGCATGTAAACCAATAGAACCGCCAATGATGAACATGATATGGCTTGTTCCGGCGATTCCAAGGTTCTCTATTTTTTGTGCCAGCTGCCTTGAATCCAACATCGTACCGGCGATTTCCAGAGTAATGATATAGGCATCTTCTTTGATATACCGCAGGATTCTGTCAGCTTCCTTCTTGCGGATGATTTCATCCTGCTGCGGACTGCTTCGCTCCGGAGTCTTTTCGTCTGCGACCTCTATGATATTGAGTTTGCAGTATTTCGACAAACGTTTGCTGTACTCAGCAACTGCCTCCGTGTAATATCGTTCCTTGATCTTACCTACTGAAATTACGGTAATGTTCATGCTTCAAAAATCCCCTGATACAGTTCATCAATCAAATGCTCCAGATAGGACTCATCAAGTCCGGGATATTGTTCCAGAATCAGACGTTTCATAACTTCTGTCCGCTTAAAGTATTTCAGTTCTTCCTCGCCTTCCATACCCTCTGTCATTTGATCAATGGCCTCTGCCTTATAGGATGCGGCAAACCATTCCAGAATTTCTGCTGTCTTTGAATTTTCCATGCTTGCCTCTCCTGCATATTTCTTTGCAGAAATCATGGAATGAACACCCATAACAATAAAAACCACGAACATCAGATCCAATACGATATACGCAATCACCTTAACATTCGTTGCGAAATTCAGCGGTATGATTCCAAGCATAATCAGAATCATTGCTGCCAGTCCCAAGACGCCGACAAACGTCAAGGCATATGCAGAAGACTTAAAGCTTTCTGCCTTCTCCTCTGCCTTAATAAAGTTCCTTGCCGTCTTTTCGGGCTTCTCTTCTTTTTCCGTTTCTGCATCAGACTCGTCTGCTTCCGCATTCTGGCTTGCAGCAGTTTCATGCAAGAACACAATTGCCGCCCTCTTGGACAGTTCCTCATCCTCTTTGGAAACGCTGAGTTCATATGTATACGCATCACCTTCCGGAAGCTGCGTGATCACACATGAAAAAATATCATTGTATTCCAAAAACTTCTTCAATAATTCTATCTGTTCTTCTTCACCGGACAAAATGGAACATCTCTCGTCCACCTCCAGCGTTTCTACAAGCTCTGCACCGCAGTCACTGCATACGGTGATCCCCTCTCTGTACTCCATTTTACAATTTGGACACCATGCCATTGTAATTTCCCCTTTACTTATTTGAAAGATACTCGTCTATTCCCTTTGCTCCTGCTTTTCCTGCACCCATTGCAAGAATGACCGTTGCTGCACCTGTTACGGCATCACCACCTGCATAAACACCCTCTTTGGAGGTTTTTCCGTGTTCTTCATCTGCTACGATACACTTCCAGCGATTCACTTCCAGTCCCTCTGTTGTAGAAGAAATCAAAGGATTCGGTGATGTTCCGAGAGACATGATGACCGTATCCAGTTCCATTTCAAATTCTGAATCTGCTTTTACGACCGGACGTCTTCTTCCTGACTCATCCGGCTCTCCCAGTTCCATTTCCACGCATTTCATGCCCTTGACCCAACCATTTCCATCGGTCATGATTTCAGTAGGATTGGTCAACAGATTGAAAATGATTCCTTCTTCCTTAGCATGATGTACTTCCTCGACTCTGGCCGGAAGTTCTTCTTCACTTCTTCTGTATACGATATGCACCTCAGCACCAAGTCTGAGTGCCGTTCTGGCTGCATCCATTGCTACATTGCCGCCACCGACTACAGCAACCTTCTTACCGATCATGATCGGTGTATCATATTGCTCATCAAATGCCTTCATCAGATTGCTTCGTGTCAAATATTCATTTGCAGAAAATACTCCGTTGGCATTTTCGCCCGGGATTCCCATAAACTTAGGCAGTCCTGCACCGGAACCAATGAAAATGGCCTCAAAGCCTTCTTCCTCTAAAAGTTCATCTATGGTCGTCGATTTACCAATGACAACATTGGTTTCAATTTTCACACCCAGATGCTTTACATTTTCAATTTCCTTCTGTACAACTTTGCTTTTCGGCAGACGAAACTCCGGAATACCGTACACCAATACTCCGCCTGCTTCATGCAGTGCTTCAAATATCGTAACATCATAGCCCAGCTTTGCAAGATCTCCCGCACAGGTCAAGCCTGCAGGACCGGAACCTATGACAGCTACCTTTTTACCATTCTTCTGCTTTGGAGGCTCGGGCTTGATGCCGTGTTCTCTTGCCCAGTCAGCCGTGAATCTCTCAAGCTTTCCGATGGAAACCGGCTCTCCCTTGATGCCACGGATACATCTCTGCTCACATTGGCTTTCCTGTGGGCAAACACGTCCGCAGACTGCCGGAAGCGCAGAGGATTCGCCGATAATTTTGCTTGCTTCCTCAATGTTGCCTTCTTTGACTTCATGTATGAAAGCCGGAATATTGATGGATACCGGACATCCCTCTATACATTTCGCATTTTTACAATTAATGCAGCGTGAAGCCTCCTCACGTGCTTCTTCTTCATTATATCCATAGCAGACTTCTTCAAAATTGGTTGCTCTGACCTTCGCATCCTGCTCTCTGACAGGTACCTTCTTCAATACGTCCATTATTGATCACCTCCGCAATTTCCGCATCCTCCGTGATGCGTATCGCCTTCCTTCAACTTCAGCATGGCACGGCCTTCCTGTGTCTTATAAAGCTGCTGGCGCTTCATAGCTTCATCAAAATTAACGGCATGACCGTCAAATTCCGGACCATCAACGCACGCAAACTTCACCTTGCCGTCCACGGTCAGTCTGCAGGCTCCGCACATGCCGGTACCGTCTACCATGATTGGATTCATGCTGACGATAGTCGGAAGACCAAGTTCTTTTGTCAGCAGACATACAAACTTCATCATAATCATCGGCCCAATGGCCACACATACGTCATATTTTCTGCCTTCATTCTGTACGAGATCCTTAATGACCTCGGTAACCATTCCTTTTCTCTTATAGGAGCCATCGTCTGTTGTAATATACAGGTTTCCCGCAACAGCCTCCATCTCCTGCTCCAAGATCAGCAGTTCATGATTCTTGGCACCTACGATGACATCGGCATCCACGCCCTGCTCATGCAGCCACTTTACCTGCGGATATACCGGAGCCGTTCCGACTCCGCCTGCCACAAATAAGATCTTTTTATTTTTCAATACTTCTATCTGCTCATGTACGAACTCGGAGGGCTGTCCCAGAGGGCCTGTAAAATCTCTGAACGCATCTCCGGCCTTCAATTTAGACATCTTTTCCGTAGATGCACCAACCACCTGAAATACGATTGTCACTGTTCCTGCTTCTCTGCTGTAGTCACAGATCGTCAATGGGATCCTCTCGCCCTTTTCATCCATCTTCACTATGACAAACTGTCCAGGAAGACATGTCTTTGCGACACGTGCTGCTTCCACAATCATCATGTAAATGTTTTCAGCCGGCGTTTCCGCTTTCAATATTTTGTACATTTTGATTACTCCTTCTTCCATAAATATTCGCTATTTATCATCATAATTCAAAGCTGTTCAAAAGGCAATACCATTTTCAGTTAAAGAACAGCGAAAATAATGAAAATTCAAAGGCTCCCGTATCCGCATTGATCGTCACATGATACAGTTCTCCGGTTCTGACATCCACTCCGAAATATCGACCCGTGCTGACCGGTTTTCCGTCCGTCATTTTGAACTCCTCTACCAAATAATAGATGCGCGTGCCTGCCTTTGCGGCCGCATTACAAATATAACGATATTTGGAGCCGTCCTTGGCGGTTCCTGTAATATCTGTAAGCTGTCCTTTTCCATACAATGTCATAACGACTGCATTTTCTGCCGTTGCCGTATCGATCAAGGATATGATTTTCAATTGATAGCTGACTTCGGTTTCCAGACTGCGCATGCCGTCTGTGTTGATGGCAACAAACCTAAAATGGCTCTGGCCCAGCGGCATTGGAATCGGATTGGTGTATACCATGGATTCCTCATTTGGCTCGGAACCGTCATCCGTATAATAGATCACTGCACCATCCTCCGGCACACGTATTGCCGTAATCGGTTCCGGGCTGGTATAGGTTCCGCTCTGCGGAGACACCATTGTTTCAACCGGTATTGCCAGTTCTATTTGATAGACACGTGTAACGACCTCACTGGAAATCCCGTTTGCATTCACGCAAACCGCCTTGATTTCATACCTTCCATCCTCCAGTTTGAGCGGTACTGTATATTTTCTGCCTGCGGAAGTCGGGTCGCTTCCGTCATCCGTGTAAAATATTTCGCCGGTATCTGCCGACATCAGCTTTAACACCTGTTTCTTATCATAGGTTCCCTCTTCCAGACTGAATTCCGGCGGATCTGAAATATATTGAGCAAACTGTGAAACAAGTTCCACATTCGTACAAGACTCCAGCAATTGATGAATTGCAGGATAATCCGATTTCTGTACATATATGAAAATAATCCGTTCGTACAGGCTCTGCAGATCAGCCTCTGTATCCAGAAGCGGCAGTAAGACAGCCAGCGCTTCATCATATTTTTCATTCTGCACATAAAGATCCGACAAAAGCATCTGCGCATCTGCCTGTGTACGGTCAAGTTCAATCGCTCTTTTGACAAAACCGGCAGCTTCCTCATAATGCTTTCCGTTAAAGCACTCCTGTGCTTTCTGATATTGATAATCAAAAGAACAGTATTGGTTGACCTTTACACTGAGCATGGCAATGGAGCACATCACAAAAAGACCGAGCAGACCATATAGGATGATCTTTTTGTTCGGTCTCTTTTTTCGGGTTTTTGTCTTTGGATGATTCGTTTGGGACAGATCACTGTCCTCTACGATAATATCTGCGACACTTGATAACGTCTCATTAATACTTTCTTCCACTTCAGGCTCGAATATAGGAACAATCTGTATTTCGGTTCCACATTTTTCGCAATAGAGATGACCCTTTGGAAGCTCCGTATTACAGTTGGGACATACCATAAATATCCACACTCATTTCTATCGAGATTATCTGACTGATTCCACGCAATTATGCATCAGCATGGCAATCGTCATGGGACCTACGCCTCCGGGAACCGGTGTAATAGCACTGCAGACAGATGCAACATCATCATAGTCTACATCTCCGCACAGCTTTCCTTCCTCGTTGCGATGTATTCCTACATCAATCACTACGGCTCCTTCTTTCACATAGTCCCGGTTAATCATTTTAGGCTTTCCAATCGCTACCACAAGAATATCTGCTCTCTTGGCAACCGCTTTCAAATCCTTAGTTTTGGAATGGGTTACGGTCACTGTACCATTCTCTCTCAGCAACAGCATCGCCATCGGTTTTCCGACAATATTACTTCTGCCGATTACAACACATTCCTTTCCGGCAATTTCAATACCGGATCTTTTTAACAATTGTATGATACCAGCCGGAGTACAGGAAACAAACCCCTTCTCTCCGATACAAAGTCTGCCTACTGAAATCGGATGAAATCCGTCAACATCCTTATCCGGACTGATTGCCTGTATGATCTTTGCTTCATTGATCTGCTTCGGAACCGGCAGCTGTACAAGGATTCCGTTCACATGCACATCCTGATTCAGCCGTGCAATCAATTGCAGCAGTTCCTCCTCGGATGTTTCCTCCGGCAGTTCATATGCCTGTGATTCGATTCCGATGTAGGCACAGGCTTTTTTCTTATTTCCGACATAGACCGTAGATGCCGGATCGTTTCCGACCTGGATCACGGCCAAAGTAACGCTCTTTCCCTGCTCCTTCAGTGCAGCTACCTCTTCCTTCAGTTCCTCCTTGATCTGCGCTGAGATTAGTTTTCCGTCTATCATCTGTGTCATATTGATTGTTCTCCTTTGTCAGAATAATCCTGTAATTTTTCCGTTCTCATCTACATCAATGCTGTATGCGGCCGGCTGCTTCGGCAATCCCGGCATCGTCATAATGGAACCTGTCACAGCAACAATAAAGCCGGCACCTGCAGACGCATATACTTCTCTGACATTGATTTTGAAGCCGGTCGGTCTTCCGAGCTTTGTCGCATCATCTGACAAAGAGTATTGTGTTTTGGCCATACAAACAGGCAGATTTCCGAAGCCCAGCTCCTCCATATGCTTTAGTTCCTTCACTGCACCGGCAGCATAAGTCACTCCATCTGCTCCGTAAAGTTCTTTTGCAATTACTTCTATCTTTTCCTGCAGTGACAGCTCTGATTCATAAATCGGATGAAAGCAGCTTTTTTTATGTTCCAAGGTCTGCAGTACCTTTTGTGCCAACGCAGTTCCGCCTTCACCACCGGATTTCCATACCTCTGACAAGGCAAACTCACAATTGCGTGCTTCACAGAATTCCCGTATAAAAGTATTCTCACGTTCCGTATCTGTCACAAAAGCATTCAGCGTTACTACAACCGGTACTCCGAATTTCTGTAGATTTTCTATATGCTTTTCCAGATTGAAAATGCCTTTTTGCAGCGCTTCTATATTTTCTGTTCCGAGTTCGCTTTTTGGAACACCACCGTTATACTTCAAAGCTCTGACTGTTGCAACGAGCACAGCCGCATCCGGTTTCAGGTTACCGATTCGACACTTGATATCAAAAAATTTTTCTGCACCAAGGTCTGCGCCAAAGCCCGCCTCGGTAATACAGTAATCTGCCATTTTTAATGCCGCTTTAGTCGCTCTGATGCTGTTGCAGCCATGTGCAATGTTCGCAAACGGCCCTCCATGAACCAAAGCCGGGGTATGCTCCAACGTCTGAATCAGATTTGGCTTGATGGCATCCTTTAACAGCGCCGTCATAGAACCGACTGCATTGATGTCACCGGCAGTAACCGGATTTCCGTCATAATCGTAAGCCACGACAATGCGTGCCAGACGCTTCTTCAAATCCTGCAGATTCTCTGCCAAGCATAAAACAGCCATGATTTCAGATGCCACAGTAATGACAAAATGATCTTCTCTCACAAACCCGTCCGTTTTGCTTCCGAGACCTACCACAATATTTCTCAGGACACGGTCATTGATATCCAGACACCTTTTCCACACAACACTTCTGGGATCGATCTTCTTTTCATTTCCCTGCTGTATATGATTGTCCAGCAAGGCCGCCAGAAGATTATTGGCAGTGGTAATTGCATGAAAATCCCCCGTGAAATGCAAGTTCAGTTCTTCCATCGGTACTACCTGCGCATATCCGCCTCCGGCTGCACCGCCCTTTATGCCAAAGCAAGGGCCCAGTGAAGGTTCTCTCAAGGCAAGCATTGCTTTTTTGCCAAGCTTGGCAAAGGCCTGTGCCAGTCCAATGCTGGTGGTCGTCTTTCCCTCACCCGCAGGTGTCGGATTGATGGCTGTGACCAAAATCAGCTTACCGTCTGCCCGGTTCTCTATTTTCTTTAGATACTCCTCTGACAGCTTCGCTTTATATTTTCCATACAGTTCCAGATCATCCTCTGTCATATCCAGTTGTTTTGCAATCTCTCTGATGGGAAGCAGTTCCGCCTCCTGAGCGATCTCAATATCTGTCTTCATTCTTGTGGTCCTCCTCACAGCTTGGCATATTGGCAATCAGACACTTTCCTCTATAAAATTTTCAAATTCTTCCGGTGACATCAGTACCTTCCTCGGCTTGGTACCCTCTTCTTCGCCTACCACACCCGCATCCGCAAGCTGATCCATGATTCTGGCGGCTCTGTTAAAGCCGATTTTAAATACTCTCTGCAGCATTCCAATGGAAGCCTTATCTTTTTCTATGATAAACTTGGCTGCCTCTTCAAAATAGGCATCTCTGTCCGACAGAGATTCTCCATCCGCAGATAAGCCCGTTCCAACATCTGCCTTAGCAATCTTTTCTTCCACATCGGCACTGTAATTCGGTCCTTTCGTCTGCTTTGCAAGGAACTCGACAACATCCATCACCTCCTGATCTGAGATGAAAGCGCCTTGTATTCTAGCCGGTTTGGAATAGCCCTGCGGATAGAACAGCATATCGCCTTTACCCAGCAGCTTTTCTGCACCGATCATATCCAGAATGGTTCTGGAATCCACACCGCTGGATACGCTGAACGCAATACGGCTTGGCATATTGGCTTTGATCAGACCTGTAATGACATCTACGGACGGTCTCTGTGTTGCAATGATCAGATGAATGCCGGCAGCTCTTGCAAGCTGCGCCAAACGGCAGATAGATTCCTCTACCTCGCCCGGTGCGACCATCATCAGATCTGCAAGTTCATCTACAATAATGACAATCTGCGGAAGCTTTTGAGGTTTTTCCTCGTCCGGAACATCTGTCACCTCTGCCACTTTTTTATTATAGCCCTTCAGATCCCTGACATTCAGATCTGCAAATTTCTTATATCGTTCCGTCATTTCCGCCACGCCCCAGTGAAGAGCCGCCGCTGCCTTCTTAGGATCTGTTACGACAGGAATCATCAGATGCGGAATATGATTGTATACGCTCAGTTCAACCACCTTGGGATCAATCATGATCAACTTCACATCATCAGGATGCGCCTTGTATAATATGCTCATGATCAATGTATTGATACATACGGATTTACCTGAACCGGTCGCACCGGCGATCAGCAGATGCGGCATCTTGGCAATATCGGTGACCACTGTTTTTCCGCCGATATCCTTGCCAACCGCAAAAACCAGACTTCCGTTAAATTCTTCAAATTCCTTTGATTCCACCAGATCCCTGAACATAACAGCACTGTTTTCCTTGTTGGGAACTTCAATACCGACAGCCGCTTTTCCCGGAATCGGTGCTTCGATTCTGATATCTGTAGCAGCCAGATTCAGCTTGATATCATCTGTCAGGCCGACAATCTTGCTGACTTTGACCCCCTGCTCCGGCTGCATCTCATAGCGAGTGACCGTAGGTCCCTGGCTAATGTCCGTAATCGTCACGTTCACCCCAAAGTTGCTCAAGGTCTGCTGCAGCTTTTTCGCTGTTTCCTTTAGCTGCTTTTCAGAATCCGCATTGCTGTTTCTTGCACCCTTCTTTAAAAGATTGACACTTGGGAAACGATAGGTGTCCCCAATATCTGAAGCCGATGCCTTTTGTGAAATATCCTTTGAAATATCAAGTTCTTTCTCCTCCACAACCGGCTTGGCTGCTTTTTTTCGTTCCTGCTGCACAAGTACCGGCTGCTTTACCTCCGGTTCCGGTGCAACGGCCTCTTCCGGCTCGTAGTGTGGTTCTGGCTCCTCCACGCGTTCAATGGAATGTGCTGTTCTGATATTGATCCGATCAAAAGCATCATCCGCATCGGGAGAAATCTCGTGGATATCCTCTGTATTTTTTTCATCCTTGGTCAAGGTGGTATTCAACATAACACCGGAAACCTTTTTGGCTGCCCGCGGAACCTTTGCCTCTTCCTCTTCCCTTTGAGCCCGTTCCAGTTCTCTTTCTCTGCGCAGTTCTTTTCTGCGTACCGCATCATCCTTGGCTGTATGATAAATTTTCTCACTGCCTTTTTTTACACCGCCGAAGAAAGAACGTTCCGTAATCAAAACAATACACGCTATCACTAATATAATCAGTACAACATAGGTTCCAACGACGCTGATTGTATTACACATCAATCTGCCAATGGCACCGCCGATGATTCCGCCGCCTTCTTGATTGGCGGAAGACAACTGATAAAATTCTTTTATGCTTGAAATGGTTTCGTTCTGACCGAACAGAAGCTGACAAAAAATACAGATAATCAAAAACAGCACAACAGCTGCGGCACATTTGATCGCAGCAACAGAATTTCCTTTGTTTGCAAACATAAATACACAGGCAAAAAACAATAACACCGGTGCAATATAAGCCGGTATTCCAAACAGGCCAAACATCACTCCGCTGATTAAGGTGCCAAAGCTTCCAATCAATCCAAAGTTGCTCAGCAGCAGCAATATGGAAAATGCCATAACAAACAGCATAATGATTTCATCCTGCAGCCCGTTTTGATTTTGTTTTTTTGGTGCTTGCTTTCTTTTCCCCTTATTTCCAGAAGTCGTCCTTCTTTTTCCGGAACTTGTAGCCATTCCTTCTGCCTCCCACTCTCATCCTCATATCATTCCGTTCCCATCGGAATGAGTTTTACATCATGATCAACGCCCCTATGACTGATGCCGCTCCAATTGCCAGGCAATAAAAAGCAAAGGGCTTAAATTTCTGGCTCTGTACTACCGCCATCATGATTTTGATACAAATAAATCCGACAACTGCCGCAACAATCATTCCTACAATATATCCGACAATATCCCCGGCTGCAACAGCTACGCCTGTCATATCCTTCAACTGTAATACCAGTGCACCGAGAATGGCCGGGATTGACATGATAAACGAATACTTTACCGCAAACTTCCGATCCAGTCCGAGCAGCAGACATGCTGTTACTGTGGTTCCCGAACGTGTGATACCCGGAAGTGTAGCAACACCCTGACACATACCGATTGTAAACGCATCCAGATATGTAGTATCTTTCGGCTTTTTACGTCCCTTCTCCGTATAATCCGCAATCAGCAGGATACCACCTGAAATCATCAGACAGATTCCCGGTACAATCAAGCCGGCACCGACCGATTCCACAATGTCCTGCATCAGATAACCGATTACACCTGTGGGAATCGTCGATACAATGATCAACACAACAAATTTACGATAAGAATTATGCGTCAGATGGATATATTCTGCATCTCTTCTTCCAAACAGATTGCCGAAGAAAATACCGATATTCCTGAATATATCAATCACGATCATGAAGAACTCAACAATTAATTTTACTACATCCTTAAAGAAAACAGCACAAATTGCCACAAGGGTCGCCACATGTAAAAGGACATCATACAGCATCCCCGAATCCAGATTGATATGCAAAAGATTCTTGAAAATCGCGAGGTGTCCGGAGCTGCTTACCGGAAGAAATTCCGTCAAGCCTTGCAGTATTCCCAACAGTATCGCCTGAAATATGGACATATTGTGCCTCCTGTGTTTTCGTCAACAAATTATTTACAGTATATCATTTATCGACAGAATTGTCTATTAAATGAACATCCAGCTGGTTGAAAGGAATGGAAATACCCTCCCTGTCAAAGCTTGTTTTGATTTTTTCCAGTATAGACCATCGGGTTGTCCAATAATCCTTCGCCGATATCCAGCATCGGAATCCCAAAACCACTGCACTGTCTTCAAAGCTGTCTACAAACACGGACATCTCCTTCTGACGAAGGACATCCTGCTCCTCCTGAAATATCTGCAGGATAATCTTTCTTGCCTTCTCAATGTCCGCCTGATAGGATATGCCAATCTTCGTATTCAGCCGCAGTTCCTTCATATGCGAAGTATTAGTCAATGAAGAATTGGCCAGTACACCGTTTGGAATCACAATTGTTTTGTTCTCAATGGTCGTCAGTCTCGTATAGAAAATATCAATTCGATGTACATATCCCTCATTTTTATGATTGTCCTCAATGATATAGTCGCCTACCTTAAACGGCTTTGTCGTCATAATCAGCACACCGCCTGCAAAATTCGACAGGCTTCCCTGCAGAGCCAGACCAATCGTCAGTCCTAAGGAACCGATCATGGCCATAATGGAAGTTGCATCCACGCCCATCCACGCTCCGATGAATAAAATCAGCAGCGCCCACAATATAACCTTCAAACAGGAATCCACGAACTGAATTGCCCCTGTCTCCGCCGATGCTTTTTCAAGAGAACGCTTCACAATCTTTCTGAGAAGCTTTGCCAGCCAAAGGCCGATTGCGAACAGCAATGCTGCCAGCAGGATACGAACTCCAAGGCTGAGCGCTTTTTCAGGAAGTGTCTGCAGATACTGCTCCAATACTCCCGGATTCAGTTCTCCACCGAGTTCCTCTTTAATTTCACTTGCAATTGTTCCCGTCTGTTCCATCTATCAGACTCCTCTTTCCTCTTCCTGATACTTCTTTTCCAATTCCTTTTTCAGCCCGCTTTTCCTGCCTGTCGTTTTTCTGCCCTTTTGAACAGCCTTTTCTTTTGCCGTCTGATTGTCTGCCAGTTCCTCATTCACTCTTGTATATTGAAATACACTGACGCTGAGCGGAGCAAGCTTGATCCGAATAGAATCCTCGCGGTTATCACATTCATCCTTCTTGGACTGCTTCAGGCGCGGATTGTTCAATCCGGTTCCGCCGAACATAACAGCATCCGTGTTCAATATCTCTTTATATTTGCCCGGACCCGGCACGCCGATTTTGTAATTATCCTGTCCGTTCCCGCCAAAATTACATACAATCAGCAATGTCTCGTCCTCTACATAACTTTTTCTGAGGAACACAATGATGTTTTCATTTGCTGAAATATTGTTGATCCACTCAAACCCTTCATGCTTATGATCTAACTGATAGAGCGACGGATGGGAACGATAAAAAGCATTCAGACTCTTCATGAGCTGATTGATGCTCTTGTGTTCGTCATACTGCAGCAGCCCCCATTCCAGTTCACGGGTTTCGTTCCATTCATCAAACTCTGCAAGATCTTGTCCCATGAACAGCAGTTTCTTTCCCGGATGCAGCATCATATAGGCCAGGGCAGCTCTTAAATTTGCAAATTTCTGCTCTCTTTCTCCCGGCATCTTTCCAATCAGGGAGGACTTGCCATGAACTACCTCATCATGAGACAACGTCAGTATGAAATGTTCGCTGTATGCATAGATCATGGAAAATGTCAGTTCTCCGTAATGATGTGTCCGATAATATGGATCATATCGCATATAACTCAGGAAATCATTCATCCAGCCCATATTCCATTTGTAATCAAAGCCGAGTCCGCCATCCTTCAGTGTACCGGTCACCATCGGCCATGCCGTTGACTCCTCTGCGATCAGCAGCACATCTGCATGCTGTCTCTTAAATACGGAATTCAAATGCTTCAGCAGCTCTGCCGCTTCCAGATTTTCATTGCCGCCATAAAGATTGGCTACCCATTCTCCATCCTGCTTGCCATAGTCCAGATAAAGCATGGAAGCCACCGCATCCATACGAATTCCGTCTGCATGATATTTATTCGTCCAGAACAATGCATTGGCAATCAAATAATTTCTTACCTCAGGGCGTCCATAATTATAAATCAATGTTCCCCATTGCGGGTGAAAGCTCTGACGCGGATCCTGATGCTCGTACAGGCATGTCCCATCAAAATTAGACAACCCATATATATCCCGTGGAAAATGAGCCGGTACCCAGTCTAAAATGACTCCGATGCCCTGTTCATGCATATAATCCATGAAATACATAAAATCCTCCGGAGTTCCATAACGGCTGGTCGGCGCATAATATCCGATCACCTGATAGCCCCATGATTCATCAAGCGGATGCTCCATGACCGGCATCAGTTCCACATGTGTGTATCCCATTTCCCTGACATACTCAGCCAGCATTGGTGCAAGTTCTCTGTAATTATAAAAATCTCTTCCGTCCTCCGGCTTTCGGAAAGAGCCCAGATATACCTCATAAACAGACAGCGGCGCATCCAAACGCTGGCGTTCTGCTCTTTGCTGCAGCCATGCTTCATCGTTCCATTGATAACGTCCAATCTCACGAACAACAGACGCACTGTCCGGACGAAGCTGTGCTCCAAATGCATAAGGATCTGCTTTCAGGACGATCAATCCGCCTTTGATTTTAATTTCATATTTATAAATATCACCCTCTCCGACATCCGGAATAAATAATTCAAAAATACCGGTATCGGACAGTCGTCTCATCTGATGCACGCGTCCGTCCCAATGATTAAAATCACCGACCACGCTGACGCGGATTGCATTTGGTGCCCATACAGCAAAACCAGTGCCCTGTACTCCGTTGATTTTCTTTGGGTGTGCCCCTAGGATGTTGTAGACCTCATAATGCAGTCCGGCATTGAACTTTCTTGCTTCCCGCTCCGAAATCATAGGCGGATAATTATAGAGTTCTTTGACTTCCGCTTTGGTTCCGTCCGAAAGTGTCACAAGATAATCATATTCAAACTTGGACTTGTCCTTAATCAAAACAGCAAAAAAGCCTTCCTCATCAGCCATTTCCATCGGAACAGTCTTTTCCTGATGCTTCAGTCGAACCTCCACCTTTTTCGCACCCGGCTGAAACGTCTGAATCAGAGTCCCGCCATTAACGAATTGTGCACCGAGAATATCGTGCGGATGATCCTCCTCCGAATATACAACGCCCTCAATCCTTGCCCAGTTCATTAGCTTATATAGCTTTGTATTCATCATGCGTCCTCCGTATCTCCCTCTAATGCATGTATAAACAGACCACTTCTGAGTTTTGGCTCGAACCATGTAGATTTTGGAGGCATCAGTAAGCCTGCATCAGCCACCTGAAACAATTCTTCTATTGAGGTCGGATACATTGCAAAAGCAGCCTTGCAGTCCTCTTTTACTCTGCGTTCCAGTTCCTCCAGCCCTCTGATCCCGCCTACAAAATCAATCCTCTGATCTGTCTTTGGGTCGCGAATGTTCAGGATTGGCGACAATACCTGTTCCTGCAGCACCGAAACATCCAGTCCGGCAACTGGGTGACTGCTCCGATCTGCCTCGCGGATGTTCAGACGATACCAACGTCCGGACAGATACATACCGATCTCTCCTCTATGAGAAGGCTTCACTCTTCCATCCTCAGCCGCCACATCAAAAACACAGCCGATTTTCTGAAGGAACTGCTCGTCTGTATAGCCGTTCAGATCCTTAACCACACGATTGTAATCCATAATCATCAATTGTTCATCCGGAAATAATACAGACAGAAAGTAATTAAATTCCTCACTGCCTGACGGCCGTCCCAAGATGCTTCTTCTCTTGAGTCCGACCTTGACCGCCGAGGCACATCTGTGATGTCCGTCGGCAATATAGATTTGATTCAGTTTTTTGAAAGAATCCCTGATTACGGCAACATCTCTATCCTTATCGATTTTCCATACCGTATGCCGTACACCGTCTGAAGAAGTAAAATCATACAAAGCATTCTCTTTTCGGCTGTGCTCCACGACCTCGTTGATATCCTTTTGCGAACGGTATGCCAAAAAGATCGGCCCTGTCTGTGCATTACAGACATCGACGTGTCTGATACGATCCAGTTCCTTATCCGCTCTCGTATTCTCATGCTTTTTAATGACATTGTCTTCATAATCATCAATAGACGCACAGGCAACGATTCCCGTCTGAGCCCGTCCGTTCATTGTCAGCTCATAGATGTAATAACACGGTTCGGCATCCTGGACAAATTCGCCGCTGCCAATCATGCCCCACAAAATGTCATGCGCCTTCTGATACACTTTTTTATCGTAAGTATCCACGTCGTCTGCAAATTGTGTCTCTGCACGATCAATTTTCAAAAATGACAGTGGCTCTCTGGCAACCTCTGCCTTAGCCTCCTGTCTGTTATATACGTCGTAAGGTAATGCTGCGATCCGCTCTGCCAGATCTGCTCTTGGTCTAATACATTTAAAAGGTTTGATTTGTGCCATTATGCTACGCTCCCTCAGTATTTATTATTTTATTTTATCAAAGATTCCCTTTGTGCACAACCACCAAATCGCTATGCCTCTGAACCTATGCCTCTGAACCCATTGCCTCTGAGCCCATCTTGAAACAGAAAAGCATTTGTGCTAAACTATACCCATTCCAATCATAAAGGAGGCGTGCATCATGACAGCCGAAGAAAGAAAAATGCTGAACAGGATCAACACCTATGCAGATCAGGTGTTAAGTGATATCGACCCGCAGAAAACCCAGATTTCCTTCCAGCTTGATAAACTGAAGCCTATACTGGAACAGCTTGCCGAGGAACAGAATATCCCATTGGAGGACATCTTTATCAAGTATATGGATCTTGCCAGTGAGGCATCTGTAGAAAGAGAAAGAAAATTTCAGGAAGCAAATCAAGGATAAGGGGATGCCCTTATCCTTGATTTTTATTCTTTTTACTCTTCTTCCCATTTCCTTTTTTCAAGACCAAAGCAATTCCAAAAATCGAAATTACAACCATTACACCAAACAGTCCTATCCATTTGAACGGAATGTCCCCTTTTACCTGTGTCACATGAGCCGGTTCCTTCACCTGCCCTGTCTGCGTATTTTCCTGTATCTTTGTTGTACCGCCCGTATACTTCACTCGATTGACCGTAACCGCATAGGCAGATGCATGGTTCAGCAAAAAGCTGGCATTTCCCTGTGCATTGATCATACAGGAATCAATGTGTTCCATTGCATTCTTCTCTACATTATAATAGAACAGATCTGCATATTTTCCCGCATCCTTTGTATTGATATACATAGACAACGTCGTTCTGAAGCCAAAATCACCTTCATGTGCCAGTGTAAATTGATGATAGTCCTTTCCCTCTGTTTCAAGCTTCTGCAGTGTTTCCTCCGGAATTTCATCTGCATTCAGAACAACTGCCATATCCACATCCTGTCCAAAGCTGCTGACAGAGCTTCCCTGAATCGTCCAGATTGCTCCGTTGTCCATGCCGAGAACCAGTTCAGAATTGTTGGCGCGTACAGCCTGTAAAGCTTCAGAGGTCACATCTGTTGTTCCATTCATTCTCAGTATAACCGGTGCTGATGTCATATTCGCAACAATCGCATCCCATCCACGGATGCTGCTGTTTCCCACAACACTCGGACCCGTTGCAGTTGACGGAACAAAATCAGCCGGAGCCTCTGCTTCCTGTACCTCTTCTGTCGCTTTGGAATTATCCACATCATTGATCTTGTCCTCTTCATCCGTCACCTTTGTGGTTACCTGTTCCACCGGAGCAGCTGCCATATCAATGATTACCTCCATCGCATCACTCGGCAGTGTTGTATAAGCACCTTGCGTCCTGATATAATAGGTTCCCGCCGGCACCTGAATGGAATACCCTGTAATATTTGTCCAGGATGTACCGCCCTGTGGCATATATTCCATCTGCGGACTGAGTCCGTTGATGGTTCCCTGTGCTTTTTCCGTTGCGCTGATTGCACTGATGCCCATTGGTGGAGAAGCCTTGGCAAGACCGATGTTCTGTACCTCAGAATCAGAATTGGTGCTGTTGTTTCCCGGTCTGTATAATTTAATCCCCTGATCCGTATGCAGATCCGACAAATTCAGTACCACCTGATCAGAACCTGCTGTGACCCAGTTGTTTCCACCATTCAGAGAATAATTCACGCCCTGCACTCCTGAGAGCGTCATGGTTCTGGCGTCAAAATTTGCACCCGGCGTTGCCATTCTCGGTAATCCGTGTGTCGGATCATAGGTATTGATTGTCACAGTCATACTGTCACTTGCAACAGTTGTTCCATAGCCCTTTGTTCGGACATTATATTTTCCCGGTGCGAGATTGGAGACTGTTGTATCCCCGATGTCCGACCAGTTGCTGTCAGACTCCTTTTTATACTGCATGGAATTATCAACATTCGTAATCTTTCCGGTATTTCCGGAATCCGTCGGCATGACACCCTGTACATTGTTGGGCGTATTTGCTTTATTTAATACAATACACAGGACATCGGAATCATATGTATTCACTCCGTCTCCCGTCATCTTCACTAAAATTCCGTGTGCAAGAGAATTATTGACCTGATCGTCTGTCAGCGTGATGGTGTTCATCCATGAATCCTGTATCAGACTCCAGTTGCTTCCCCCGTCAAATGAAAAAGCCATTCCGCTTCTCAACTGGCTGAGCGTCAGATTGGAGCCGTCAAATTGTGCACTTGGCATCGGCTGTTTCTCTCCTGCTGCATAGCTTCCTGTAAAACCTGCAGCATAAAGCAGACAACCCAACAGAACCATTGCACATATTCTGAGCCTTCTTTTCATAGAGGCATACCTCCTTCATTGCTTTCTTAAATTTTACCATATATTTCGACAGAACAAAAGAAATATTGAGAAGCCCAAAGCAAAAAGACCGGATATCTGTTGATATCCGGTCAAAAAAATGATTTTGTATTATTTCACAACTCTGACTCTGATAACGCCCTCAATTGCTTCCAGCTTCTTTACGATCTCATCTGAAATGCTTACTTCTACATCCAGCATCGTATATGCATATTCACCTTTAGATTTATTGACCATATCAGAGATATTGATGCCAAGATCTCCAAAGGAAGCGGTGAATTTTGTGATCATGTTTGCGACGTTCTTATGCATGATTGCAACTCTGCCTACATTACTGCATACACCCATATCACAATTCGGATAATTTACGGAATTGTTGATATTGCCGTTTTCCAGATAATTCTTCAGTTCTTTCACTGCCATCTTTGCACAGTTGTCCTCGGATTCCTCGGTGGAAGCACCAAGATGCGGAATCACAATACAGCCTTCAACTCCGGCCGTTGTAGGATTCGGAAAATCAGATACATATTTCTTCACCTTCCCGGATTTGATTGCTGCAACAACATCTTCTTCATTGGCCAGCAGATCTCTTGCAAAATTCAGAATCACCACACCATCCTTCATTTTGGAAATCGCTTCCTTATTGATGGTTCCTCTGGTTGCATCCATAAGCGGAACGTGAATTGTAATAAAATCACACTGTTCATAAATTTCATCTACATTTAATACATGCTTGATGTCTCTTGACAGATTCCATGCAGCATCAACAGAAATATACGGATCATATCCATAAACCTCCATGCCCAGATGCTTTGCTACATTGGCAACTCTGACACCGATGGCTCCGAGTCCGATGATGCCAAGCTTCTTATCCTGAATCTCATTTCCTGCAAAATTCTTTTTTTCTTTTTCAGCAAGCTTTGCAATATCCTGATTGCCGGCCTGTGAGGTCACCCAATTGATGCCGCCTACAACGTCTCTGGATGCCAGCAGCAATCCTGCAATCACCAGTTCCTTGACTCCGTTTGCATTGGCTCCCGGTGTATTAAATACCACAATACCCTTCTGTGCACATACGTCCAGCGGAATATTATTGACTCCGGCACCTGCTCTTGCAATCGCAAGCAGATTTTCCGGCAGATCCATGTCATGCATGGATGCACTTCTTACAAGGACTCCATCTGCAGCCTTGATATCATCACACTTCTCATAATTTGCATCAAAGCGGTCAAGACCTACCTGTGCAATCGGATTCAGGCAATTATACTTAAACATTATGCATTTTCCTCCTCAAACTTCTTCATAAAGGCAACCAAAGCTTCTACGCCCTCTTGCGGCATTGCATTATAAATGCTGGCTCTCATGCCTCCTACACTTCTATGTCCCTTCAGGCTCTCAAAGCCTGCTTCCTTTGCTTCCTTAACGAATTTTGCATCTAATTCGTCGTTTCCGGTTACAAACGGTACATTCATCAGGGAGCGATCTTCTTTGACCACTGTGCCCTTGAACAGCTTGCTCTGATCCAGAAAATCATATAAGATCTTGGCTTTCTTCTCATTACGTTCCTGCATTGCGGAAAGTCCGCCCATCTTCTTGATCCATTTGAATACCTTGCCGCAAATATAGATTCCATATGCAGGCGGTGTATTATATAATGATTCTGCATCAGAATGCGTCTTGAATTTGAGCATGGTCGGTGTACCCGGCAGAGTATCTTCTGTAATCAGATCTTCTCTGATAATGACGATCACTACGCCTGCAGGCCCAATGTTTTTCTGAACGCCGCCATAAATAACGCCGTATTTTGTCACATCAACCGGTTCTGACAGGAAGCAGGAAGATACATCTGCTACCAATGTCTTTCCCTTCGTATTCGGAAGCTGTTTATATTTTGTTCCATAAATGGTATTGTTTTCACAGATATATACATAGTCTGCATCTTCGGAAATAGGAAGATCCGAGCAGTCAGGAATATAGGAAAATGTCTTATCCTCACTGGATGCAACCGCATTTGCTTTTCCGTAGATAGAAGCTTCCTTCCATGCTTTTTTTGCCCACTGGCCGGTGATGATATAGTCAGCCACCTTGTTCTTCATAAGATTCATAGGGATCATGGCAAATTGCTGGCTGGCACCGCCCTGAAGAAATAGAACCTTGTAGTTGTCAGGAATATTCATGAGCTCTCTCAGATCCGCTTCCGCTTCCTTAATGATGTTATCATAGGTTTTAGATCGATGACTCATCTCCATAACGGACATTCCGCAGCCCTTATAATCCATCATTTCATCTGCAGCTTCTTTTAATACTTCTTCAGGCAAAACTGCGGGGCCTGCTGAAAAGTTGTATACTCTTTTCATCTCTATCTCCTCCTTTAAAATTTTAATACAAATTGATACCGGTCATTCATAATACATAATCACAGGAATACCGACTTCTACCATTGCATAGAGCTCTGCAGCCTTTTCCTTCGGCAGATTGATACAGCCATGTGAGCCCGCGGTCTTGTAGATATCTCCACCGAACGAATCTCTCCAGGTGGCATCATGGATACCGATGTGTCCCTTGACGGCCATCCAGTAATAAACAAAGGATTCATAGTTTGCGCCATGCAGAGTCCGGTTCTTCTGCATATAGTATATTTCACAAAGTGCTGCCGGGGTATCATGTCCTCTCGAAAGATTTCCCGTCACAATATCTGTTGTCAATTTCAATTCATTATTCTTGTAATAATATAACTTTTGAGCCGTCATGTCTACCTCAATATAGGTTTTTCCCAGATTGATTGCCTCACGTGGCTCACCTGTCTGCGAATATAACGGCTTTCTTGTAATGCTTCTCCCATATTCCAGCGTATCAAGAAGTTCTTTCCGCTCTGCCGCTTCGTCGACAATATAACGTTTTCCCTTGCTTGTAATGGTAATGACTCTGCCATCCTCACGTGTCCAGGTGCGCACACTTCCCTTTGTATTGAAGCATTCTGACAGCTTCTTGATAAAATCATTCAGCTTTTCTTCATCAAATGTCAGTTTTCCCTGTTCCAGAATAAAACTGCCCTGTTCATCCACACAAAGCCATTCAGAAATTTTCTTACCGTCCAGTGTCAGTTCCTGTGCGCCGTCACGATATACTAGCTGTGTCCTCTGAGCCTGCTCGATCTGTTTCCACAGGTCATATGTAGTCTGTTCACCGGCTTTCAGTTCCGGCATATAATAGCATTCACTTTCCGTAAGCGAAATAGCTGTGGCTCTCTCTTCAACAGCCGTTTCAGCCAATTGATACAGTTTTTCCCGATCCACAACCTCAAGTCGTTCATCCTGCAGCACATATTGCCCCGACTGCCATTTGATTTCCGGTGAGCGATTCAGATGATCGACCTCCAAATGGCTGCAGTTCAGGTTTTCGACCGCCTGTTTCAGCAGCTTATGATCATAGGATACTTCCGGAACAATTTCCAGCTGTACCGGATGAAAATAGTAATATCCCCATTTCAGTGGATTCTGAGCCGCTTTGAGCCGGTTCAGTTCTTTTGTATAATCAATGGCAAGCGCAATCTCGCTGCCGCTGATGACTTCCTGCTTTCCATCCTTTTCAGCAATTTCCAGTTCATATGCAGGAGCAGCCTGCACCAATGCCTGATTGACCGTATCGACATCCAGACCTGTACAGTAGATTTGATTGATCCATGTTCCATACACAAAATAGGGGCTATAATAGTATCCAAGCGCAACATAGCCCGCTGCAGCAAGCAAAATCAGCGAGCCAAATACAATTGCACATATCTGAGCCATCTTTCTTATCATTCGCAGGTGGTTCCCCTCATTCATCTAGTCATAAATGACCAACAGCCTAGTCAACAATATTCTTCAGATCATCTGCATCAAAGGCTTCATCAATTGCAGCTCCGGCAGGTACCATTGGAAACACCTTATCATCACTGTCAATCATACATTCTATCACAACAGGCTTCTTAAACGCAATGGCTTTTTCAATGGCAGGCGCTATTTCTTCCTTCTTGGAAACTCTGATAGCTTCACATCCAAGTGCTTCGGCCACCTTGACAAAATCGACTTTATCCTGCAATACAGTGTTGGAATATCGGCCTTCATAAAATAAAGTCTGCCACTGGCGTACCATACCAAGCACCTGATTGTTAATGACTACCTCAATGATCGGAATGTTATATCTGCTGGCAGTCGCCAGCTCATTCATATTCATCCGAAAGCATCCGTCACCTGCAATGTTAATGACTGTCTTATCCGGTCTGCCTACCTTGGCTCCGATACATGCACCAAGACCATAGCCCATGGTGCCCAAACCGCCGGAAGTAATAAAGGTACGCGGCTTCGTATATTGATAAAACTGCGCCGCCCACATCTGATGCTGTCCGACATCTGTCGTAATAATGGCATCACCCTTGGTCACCTCGCAGATCTGTTCGATCACATACGGACAGGTCAGCTTTTTCTGCTGATATTTCAAAGGATATTTTTCCTTGTATTCCTGTATTTTCTGAATCCATTCCTTATGCTCCTGCTGTTTCAGCTTTCCATTCAGGCTCGTAAGGACATCACGTACATCTCCGATGATATGAGCTGTAGACTTAATATTTTTATTGATTTCTGCCGCATCTATATCAATGTGAAGTACCTTGGCGTTCTTTGCGAATTTCTTGGCATTTCCGGTTACACGGTCAGAAAATCTGGCTCCGATTGCAATCAGCAGATCACACTGGCTGACACCAAAATTGGCCGTCTTGGTTCCATGCATTCCGATCATGCCGGTATACAATGCATCTGTTCCGTCAAAAGCACCCTTTCCCATCAAGGTATCACAAACAGGTGCTTCGATCAGATGTGCAAACTTCGCTACCTCCTCTGACGCTTCCGAAATCACGGCTCCGCCGCCGACATAAATATAGGGCTTCTGACTCTCCTCAATGAGTCTGACTGCTTCCTGAATATCCTCTTCACAAAAATGCGAAACCCGCTCAATTTTCTCAGGCACCACAGGTGTAAACTCTGTCCGATTAGCTGTCACATCCTTTGTGATATCCACAAGCACGGGCCCGGGTCTTCCTGTCTGTGCAATCCGAAAGGCCTTTCTGAGCGTATCTGCCAGTTCATCGACATCCTTCACAATATAGCCATGCTTTGTGATTGGCATTGTTACGCCTGCAATATCAACCTCCTGAAAAGTATCCTTCCCCAGCAAGGGCAAAACAACATTGGCGGTGATTGCAACCATCGGAACGGAATCCATATATGCAGTTGCAATCCCGGTCACCAAATTGGTAGCCCCCGGCCCGCTCGTTGCCATGCAGACGCCTACCTTGCCGGTTGCTCTTGCATATCCGTCCGCTGCATGTGCCGCTCCTTGCTCATGTGACGTCAGATAATGTGTAATCGAATCCCTGTATTTATATAATTCATCATAAATATTTAAAATGGTTCCGCCCGGATATCCGAATACGGTATCCACACCCTGTTCCTTCAAGCATTCCATTACAATCTGTGCACCTGTTAACTGCATATGCTTCTCCTTTCGCAAACCCCGTTTTCCTGCTGTCGTAAATTGTTTCGTTATTTCTCATTCAACATTCAAAATCGCACCCTGATCGGCACTGGTGACCATCTTTGCGTATCTTGCCAAATACCCGGTAGTAACCTGCGGCTTTCTTGGCTTCCATGCTGCTTTACGTTTTGCAAATTCTTCATCCGTAATAACAAAATCCAGCTTATTTTCAGGAATATTGATTTGAATGAGATCGCCTTCTTCTACAAGTGCGATCGGTCCCCCGACTGCTGCTTCAGGTGCCACATGTCCGATGGACGCACCTCTGCTGGCTCCCGAAAATCTTCCATCCGTAATCAGTGCAACAGAGGAACCAAGTCCCATTCCTGCAATGGCAGAAGTAGGATTGAGCATTTCTCTCATACCCGGTCCGCCCTTCGGGCCTTCATAGCGGATGACAACCACATCGCCTTCCACGATCTTGCCGGACTTAATTGCTGAAATAGCATCCTCCTCACAGTCAAACACCCTTGCCGGGCCTTCATGCACCAGCATCTCCGGTGCAACTGCTGAACGCTTTACAACGCCTGAATCCGGTGCCAGATTTCCTCGCAGGATTGCAATTCCACCTGTTTCACTATAGGGATTGTCTATCGGTCTGATGACGTCCGGATTCAGATTGATGCAGCCTTCGATATTTTCAGCTACAGTCTTGCCGGTTGCCGTAATGATTTCTGTATGAAGCAGTCCCTTTTTGTTTAATTCGTTCATAACGGCATAAACACCGCCTGCCGCATTCAGTTGTTCAATATAGGTATGTCCTGCAGGTGCCAGATGACACAGGTTCGGTGTTCTTGCGCTGACTTCATTTGCAATGTCTACATTCAGCTTCACACCGGCCTCATGTGCAATCGCAGGCAGATGCAGCATGGAATTTGTTGAGCAGCCGAGTGCCATATCTACGGCAAGTGCATTCATAAATGCCTTTTCATTCATAATGTCGCGCGGCTTGATATCCTTCTCCAGCAGTTCCATGATCTTCATTCCCGCATGCTTTGCAAGCCGGATACGCTCAGAATAGACTGCCGGAATCGTTCCGTTACCCTTTAATCCCATCCCAAGTGCTTCAGTCAGACAGTTCATACTGTTCGCCGTATACATACCGGAACAGGAACCGCAGGACGGACATGCTTTCTCTTCAAATTCTGTCAATTCTTCTGTTGTGATCTTACCTGCCGCATGTGCTCCGACAGCTTCAAACAGGCTGGAAAGGCTCGTTTTTTCACCCTGCACACAGCCGGCCAGCATCGGCCCGCCGGATACAAAAATTGTAGGAACATTCAGTCTTGCCGCTGCCATCAACAGCCCCGGAACATTCTTGTCACAGTTCGGAACCATGACCAGTGCATCAAACTGATGCGCAATTGCCATACATTCTGTTGAATCAGCAATCAGATCACGTGTTACAAGAGAATACTTCATGCCGATGTGTCCCATCGCAATACCGTCACATACTGCAATTGCCGGAAATACGATTGGTGTTCCGCCTGCCATGGAGACACCCATTTTAACAGCATTCACAATCTTGTCCAGATTCATATGACCCGGTACGATTTCATTATAGGAGCTGACAATACCAATCAGCGGCCTGTCCATTTCTTCTTTTGTATAGCCAAGTGCATTAAATAAAGATCTGTGTGGTGCTTGCTGTGCACCCTTTGTTACATGATCACTTCTCATGATTGTTCATCCTCCTATATTCTTTCTGCAATCAGGGAGCCCATTTCTGCCGTCCCTGTAAGTTTACAGCCTTCTGACATGATATCACCTGTACGGTATCCGTCATCCAGCACCTTTTTAACCGCTGCATCAATCGCATCCGCTTCCTGATCCAAATCCAGTGAATAACGGAGCAGCATGGACGCCGACAAAATGGTTGCAATCGGATTGGCTATATTCTGTCCTGCAATGTCCGGTGCAGAACCGTGACTAGGCTCATACAATCCAAACTTCGTATCATTTAAACTCGCTGAAGCCAGCATTCCAATCGAGCCTGTCACCATGCTGGCTTCATCTGATAAGATATCTCCAAACATATTTTCAGTCAGAATCACATCAAACTGAGACGGATCTTTCACAAGCTGCATGGCACAATTATCAACAAGCATATTCTCCAGCTTCACCTCCGGATAGGAGGCTGCAACCTCTGCCACAACGCTTCTCCAGAGTCTTGAAGAATCAAGTACATTTGCCTTGTCTACACTTGTGACCTTTTTCTTTCGTTTCATGGCAATGTCAAAGCCCTTAATGGCGATTCTTCTGATTTCATTTTCATCATAGGACAGTGTATCGATTGCTTTCCTAATGCCGTTCTCTTCTATTGTTTTCCGTTCACCGAAATACAGTCCGCCTGTCAGTTCACGCATGATCATCATGTCAAAGCCCTGATCTGCGATTTCTTTTTTCAAGGGACACGCAGCTGCCAATACATCATAGAGCACTGCCGGCCGCAGATTGGCAAACAGATTCAGTTCCTTTCGCAGTCTGAGAAGTCCCGCCTCCGGACGCAGCTTCGGATCAATTTTATACCACGGAGAAGTCGTTGTATCTCCTCCGATAGACCCCATCAGCACGGCATCAGCACTTTTAACCGTCTCAATTGCTTCCTCTGTCAGTGAGGTTCCGTGCACATCTATGGACGCGCCTCCCATTAACACCTCCGTAAATGCAAAGCTGTGATTGTATTTTTCTGCGACCCGATTCAAAACCTTTTGTGCTTCCGCAACAATTTCCGGCCCAATTCCGTCGCCCCGAATGCTCGCAATATGATAATTCATCTGTACAACCTCTTTCCTATAGGGTTTTTTAACTGAATAGATACATGATATCTTATTTATAATTAAATTTCAAGGTATAATGTCGGGTGATGAATTCCATAACCGGATGTTATGAAAAAAGATTTTATCATAACAAAAAATCGAGCAGCTTCCTACTCGATTTTTGTTTCTGCTTTATTCAGCTTCCGGTTTCTCAACCTGTGTGATTGCTGTTTTCTGCATCGGTATCCGGCAGTTTTTGTTGTTGCCGAATTCAACAATGACTGTATCATCCGTAATATCAATGACAATGCCGTAAAATCCGCTGCTTGTCAGTACGCTGTCGCCTACCTCCATGCTGGAAAGCAGTGCTCCCATTCTCTTCTGTTCCTTCTTCTGCGGACGAATCATTGCGAAATAGAAAAATGCTCCGATCACGACTACATACAGTACAATTACAAGGATGTTACTTTGTGCAGACACCGCTGCTGTGCTTAATAATCCGTTCATTTCTTGTCCTCCGATTTCAATCGTTTCTTGTCATATTTGAAAGCTTTTGCCTTTTATATGCCGCAAAGTTACCTGCATCAAGTGCTTCCCTTATTTCTTCCATCATCATATTATAAAAATATAAATTATGCAAGACACAAAGTCT
>CAZABT010000019.1:0-34944 GCA_964483395.1 uncultured Lachnospiraceae bacterium | reverse complement strand
GTGCAGTACCTGTATTGGTTGGAAATCTGATTGGAATCGTAAGCAGTATGGGACTTTTGAAAGTGATAAATGTCCTGCTGGGAAGTGATGTATCAGGCAGACACGATGTAGTGTTTGGTTATCATCCATTGGTATTAGCGGTGACATTGGCAGTTACAGTAATAACAATATGGATTTCTGCATGGATTCCAGCTAGAAAATTAAGTAAACTGACACCATTGGAAGCAATAAAAAATACAGGAGAATTGCAGTTAAAACGTAAGAAGAACTCTCCTATTCTCACATTTTTGTTTGGTATGGAAGGGGAATTGGCAGGCAATGCATTGAAAGCACAGAGAAAAGCATTGCGAACAGCATCACTATCTCTGATATTCTCTTTTATGGCATTTACCATCATGCAGTGCTTTTTTACACTTTCACAAATCAGCACGAGGGAAACATATTTTGAGAGGTATCAGGGTGTATGGGATATTATGGTTAGTGTGAAAGATACGGATATAGAATCTTTTAGCGAAATAGAGGAAATACAAGGGCTTCCAGAAGTAAGAAGTGCAATCGTTTACCAGAGGGCAATGGCAAAAACAGTTGTTACAGAGGATGAAATGAGTGAAGACATGAAGTCATTTGGTGGATTTTCTCATGCATCTGATAGCTATGTGCAGCAAATAGGTGGTGACTTTTTGGTCAATGCACCAATTGTAATATTGGATGATACAAGCTTTCTTGATTTTTGCGAGCAGATTGGTGTTGCACCGAGTCTTGATGGGGCAATTATATTAAATCAGATACGAAACGTAACCAATCCTGATTTCAGGCATCCGGAGTATTTTCCATATATAAAAGAACAAAAAACCACAAGTGTTTTAAAGCAGACAGGGAATGAAAGTATGATGGCGGAAATTCCTGTTCTGTCATATACGGAAAAAGTTCCCATGTTAAGAGAAGAATATGCTAAAAGTGATTATTACGAATTAGTTCATTTTATTCCTATGTCATTGTGGAAAGAAGTCAAAGGACAAATAGCCGGTTGCGGAGAAGATTCTTATATTTGTGTTCTTGGTAAAGAAAATGTGACTTTAGAGGAACTGAATACTTTACAGGATAGCATGGAACAAGTAATGGGTACAGAATATATATTAGAGAGTGAGAATCGTATTCAGGAACAGGAAGCAAACGATACGCAGATAAGGGGAATGATGGCGATTTTTGGTGGATTTTGTGCGTTGCTTGCTATTATTGGAATCGGAAATGTGTTTTCTAATGCACTGGGCTTTGTGCGTCAAAGAAAAAGAGAATTTGCCAGATATATGTCTGTGGGAGTAACACCAGTGGAAATCAGAAAGATGTTCTGTATTGAAGCACTGGTGATTGCAGGACGTCCTATTTTGCTGACACTTCCATTAGCGGTGCTTATCGTGTGGTTCTTATTAAAATCCAGTTATGTGGAGATAGGAGTATTTCTTGCTGACGCATCGCTTGTGCCGATTGTTATTTTTATGTTGGCTATTTTAGGGAATGTGATATTAGCTTACTATCTTGGCTGGCGTAATGTGCGGAAAATCAATTTGGCAGATGCTTTGAGAGATGATACTATGCTGTAAATAGCCAAATTTATGATTATATAAAATATACCTAAGCAGCGATTGATATCCAGCAGTGAAGAATTGCAGGATATGTGGTCGAAGTATCAGAAAAAGTTTGCTTATGCACAGGATATTACTTATGAGCAAATTATGAAAGTGCTGGAGAAGCTGATGCAGTAAAAATTTGCAGAGGAGAAAGTGTCAACACTGGTGACATTTTTGAACGGGTGAAATATATCGGTGGACATATTCCCTCGGATGATATTGATTCACTGAAGTTCTACCGTTTTATTACCGCTGTTGCGGCCAGGTGCAGCCAGATGTTGAATGTATCGGAGATTGCGCAGGATGCAGATATTAATCAGGTGCAGGCGAAGAATTGGCTTGGGATTTTAGAGACGTTGGGAATTATATTTTATCTGCACCCTTATTCCAATAATCTGCTGAAGCGCCTTGTTAAGACACCAAAACTATATTTTTACGACACGGGGTTAGTTTGCTATCTGACGAAATGGAGTAGTCCCGAGACGCTGGAAAGCGGAGCAATGAACGGAATTGTTTTGGAAAATTATGTGGTGTCAGAGATTGCGAAAACTTATTTAAACTGCGGGAAAGAACCATTTATGTATTACTATCGGGATAAGGATGCAAAGGAGATTGATATTGTTCTGGAGCATGATGGTGTTTTAAATCCCATTGAAATCAAAAAAACTTCTAACCCGGGAACAGAACTTACGCGGGTATTTGCGCTGCTTGACCGTGCATCAGTGCCCAGAGATAAGGGGGCCATTGTGTGTATGAAACCGCAGCTAGGAGCGGTTGACAGAGATAATTATACTGTTCCTATATGGATGATTTAGGGAGGGTAAAATTTCAAAGTGAATTCGTGATTAGCGCAAGCTATTGATTTTGTAGCACTTAATTCACTTCATTTTGGTTTGCGAGGAGCTGAAATAGGGCTATAATGGCTTTACAGGAGCCTGTTTTCATGTGTGCAAGCATGGCAAACGGGCATCTGGATTAGCATGCAAGACTAAATTCCACATACCAAATTTTTGTAGGATTAAATTCGGCAGTGGACTCCATCTTGGTTATAATTCTATTTCTTGAGTAGCGATGGCTTCGGACAAAATTCGCACGCAGGCGTAGACTGCAGTCATCTGCAGCGCCGAGCGTTCATTGACCGGATTGCCAGAGGTGGAGCCACCAAAGAAAAAGCGGTATGCACTGCCGGAGGTACTATTTGTAGGCTTGTCCTGTGACAGATGCTCTGCTTGCGATACTGCTATTATTGCAAAATGTTCAAATACATATTAAGTCGTTCGTTTACATACCCGGCAAACAAATTTTCCATTGCAGACAGGTTATGTTTTCCATGATACTCATCAAAAGCATTGTAATATGCAACTCGATCTGTAAACTTAATATCAATAGGTGGATAGCCTGATTTCATCAGTTCCAGATTTACCAGCAAGCGTCCTGTTCTGCCGTTGCCGTCAATGAATGGATGAATACCTTCAAACTCAATATGAAATCGGGCAAGCTTTGTAATGATATTTTCTTCGCTGCTATTAAAACGAAGTAGCAGCTCAGTCATCAAAATATGAGAAAAAAGAATCGGATGAGAAGATTTACAGGGTTTACAAAGACCAAGATAACCATATTAATACGAAAGTGAATGACGATGGGAGAAAAGCTGTCTGGGATTTTTTTTGTAAAAGTTAAAATTTTCGTTTTAAAATGTAAGTATTTGATGTAGAATTATGCATAATGAATCCTTTCCTTTGTTGTGTAGTGTAGATTTTGGGCAGGTAATCAAGTGTGAAAAAGGCCTGATTTCATTTTAAGGAATGGTCAAAAAATGTGTATAGTTTAGACAGTGATTTAGATGTCAGAGAGAACTTGACGGTGGATTGGATAACAGAGGAGAATTTTGAAGTTTAGAAGCCAGACATTAATAGTAGGAGGATATCAGGATGGAAGAAAAAAAGCAAGAGCCTACAATGAACAATCTTCCTGACGGCGTGATTGACTGGTCAGAGATAAGCGACTTTATTGAAGATATGCTTGCGCCGGATATTCATGGGAGGAAAGGCTGGAAGATGCTTGAGGATTCCACCATGACTGAAAACTTAAAGAAAAATTCACTGATTGTGCTGGAAATATTATATGACGATTTGTACAGTTATTTTTATAAGCAGCACGATAAACAGTTTGAGGTATGGAACAGAATGGAGATGTTTATCCGGACAAAATACAGTGGCTTATCGGATCAAGCTCTATCCCGTGTCATAGCCAGATATCAGATTGACGATAGGTAAAGGCGGTGTGAACTGTGCAAAGTTTCATTCGCAAAATTTACAAGCACTGTTATAGAACAGAGCGGAAAGCGGGGATCACGATATGAGCAAATATAACACTCTATGGAATTACATACAGCAAAGCACGGAGCCAGCCATCAAATTGACCTTTGATGAAATCAATGAGATTGCCGGTGTACCGATGGATCATTCATTTTTGAATGCTAAGAAAGAACTGGAAGCCTATGGCTGGCAGGTGGGAAAAATCAGTATCAAGCAGCAGACGGTGGAGTTAAAAAAAGCAGATTGATTTTTTTGCGGAGGAAATGAGATGGCTATTACAGTCGGAAAATTGTATAGTAACTGTGAAGCGTTATATGAAATGAAGCTGCTTGGTGGACATAGAGGTTTGAATAATCTGATTGATTGGGTTCATATTGTAGAGGATCCGGAGGTCTGCACGTTTTTACACGGAAATGAACTTGTATTTACAGCCGGCTATATGAACAAAACACCGCAGTGGATGTTAAATTTTGCTGAAAATCTCTATCGAGCAGGAGTTGGAGCTCTTGTCATTAATTTGGGACCTTATACGAAGGAGGTCACGCAGGATGTTATTGACTTTTGCAACGAAATGAATATTCCCCTTTTTACAATCCCATGGAAGACCAGAATGGTTGATATCACGAGAGATTTTGCATCTAGGATAATGAGGAATATCAATGTGGAGGATACCATTACAACGACTGTCAAGAATATGATTTTTAAGGTTGGAAATCAGGAAGCAGATATTCAGCAGATGGAACGATATGGATATACACGAGATGCAGGAGTCTGCTTTTTAAATATTTCTGTCAGCTGTCAGGATAAAATGAGGGAGCGCGAATATGTTGAACAAATCAAGCCCTACATTGAACGTCAGGCAAAACTGAAGCAGCCCTTATTTGTATCCTTCCGTTATGAAGAGCATCTGATTGTTTTCCTACAGGAGGACAAAAAAGAGCAAATTCAGCTGTTTGTGGATCAATTGCTGATTGAGCTGCGGCGTGAGAAAGACTTGTTTACTGTATTCATCGGAGTTAGTCCGATCTCATATGGATTTTCTACATTGACAGAGAACTTTGAGAAGGCAAAGGCATCTAATAGGATTGCCATAAAGAAAAACCAGCGTATTATGTATTATGACATGCTTGATTTATATAAAATCCTAATAGCGGTAGCTGATAAAAATGTGCTGAAAGACTATTATCAGGAGGTTCTGGGAAAGCTGATCAGTTATGACGCAGAAAACAACAGCAATTTAGTAGGCTTTCTGCAAATGTATCTCGACTGTGGCGGCAGCCCGCAGCTAGTCTCGGAACAGAGCTTTATTCACAGGAACACAGTCAATAATTATATTAAAAAAATTCAAAAAATCACAGGCTATAATCTATTGGATATGGATGAAAAAATGCGTTGCAGAATGGCTTTCTTCATTCAGGATGTGGTGTAAAATATAAAGTGGAGTTTTATGTTGTTGTGCAGATGCACAAGAAAAAGTGTTCATTCGTTTGTTGCGAACTTAGAAGCATTGTGTTTATAATGAGCAGCATAAAGGAAAGGACAAAGGAGTCAGAATCCGTGAGGAAGCTGACTCCTTTTCGTCGATTGCAATTGTGAGGAGGCAATGATATGACAGGAAAAGAAATCAGTAAAATGTGTAAGACTTATTCAATGCAGTCATGGAGTAAACAGAAAAATGCCGGACAGATGGCGGTTGAAAAAGCAGAAGGAATTTACTATTGGGATTATGAAGGAAACAGATACACCGATATGTCTTCGCAATTAGTAAACATGAACCTTGGATTTGGAAATAAAGCGATTGGGGATGCAATTAAGAAGCAGGTTGATCAGTATTGTTTTGTTGGTCCATCATATGGTACTGAAGTCAAGGGCAAGCTTAGCAAGATGATAGTGGAACTTCTGCCAGATAATTTTGGAAAGATTTTTTTTACAAATGCAGGGGCAGATGCAAATGAAAATGCAATTAAGATTGCAAGACTCTATACCGGAAAAAATAAAATATTCAGTCGATACAGAAGTTATCATGGATCTTCTTTTGGAGCAGGTAATCTGACAGGCGAACCAAGAAGATATACGTTGGAGCCGGGTATTCCTGGATTTATCAAATTTTTTGATCCATATGTTTATAGAGAAACAATTGAATTTGTATCTGAAGAAGCGGCAACAAATTATTACTTGTCAAAGTTGGAGGAGCAGATTTTATATGAAGGACCATCACAGGTGGCAGCAATTGTTATGGAAACGATTACAGGGAGTAATGGTGTCATTATTCCACCCAAAGGATATCTTCCGGGAGTACGAAAAATTTGTGACAAATATGATATTCTGATGATTTGTGATGAGGTCATGGCTGGCTGGGGTAGAACGGGAAAAATGTTTGCATTTATGAATTTTGATGTGCAGCCAGATATTGTAACTTTTGCCAAGGGTGTTACATGCGGATATGTTCCACTTGGTGGCGTGGCAGTAAGCAGAGAAATTGCAGGGTATTTTGATGAAAATCTATTATCCTGCGGACTCACGTACAGTGGGCACCCGTTGGCATGTGCAGCCGGAGTGGCATGTGTGAACTACTATTCCGAGGCAAATGTTTTGAAAAATGTAAATGCAGTTGGTAAAGTGCTAGGTGAATATCTAGAAGAAATGAAGGCATCACATTACTGTGTCGGCGATGTTAGGTATATCGGTTTGTTTTCTGCGATTGAACTGGTCAAGAGTAAGACGACAAAGGAACCAATTGTGCCGTATGGAAAGGATCCGGATGGCATTATGGGGCAAATTATTGGGATGCTTCGTGAAAGAAAGTTTATGACGTATTCGCATGAAAATATGATTATTGTAGCCCCGCCCCTGATCATTACTGAGGAACAGCTTATTGAGGAAATGGAGAAGCTGGATGAGGTTCTTGATAGAGTTGATTTAGACTTCATCTAAAGGAGGAACAGCATGGCATATCAATTTGTATTACCCAAATGTACAGTGATGGGTGAGAATGCATTGCTTCAGAGCAGACATAAAATAGAAGGTTATGGGAAAAAGGCTCTTATTGTGACTGGTAAAATCATTTCAGCTTCACAAGTCATGAAAGAGTTGACTGATGCCTTGCGTGAGTGGAAGATAGAATACTATATTTTCGATGATATTATAGGAGAACCAACCGATGTCATGATTGAACAGGGAGTTAAAGAATTGGGAAAAAACGACTGCGATTTTATCATCGGAATTGGTGGAGGCAGTCCACTTGACAGTGCAAAGGCAATAGCAGCATTGTCTGTGCTGAAGGGAAACATATCGGATTATCTTGGAGAAGAAATCAGTGGAGTTTTTTTACCATTTGTACTGATTCCGACAACGGCGGGAACCGGTTCTGAGGCGACAAGATTTACTGTCATTACAGATAGTGAACGAGGAGTGAAAATGCTGTTGAAGGGAGATGCACTTTTACCAGATCTTGCAATTGTGGATGCAGCATATTCGGTTTCATCTCCACCAAGCATTACAGCTGCAACGGGTATGGATGCATTGACACATGCAATTGAGTCGTATACATCCAGGAAAGCAAATGTGCTGACAGATTTATATGCCGTCTCTGCCATTCAAAAAATCTTTCAGTATTTACCGAGAGTGTATGCAGATGGACGGGATATGGAAGCAAGAGAGCAAATGGCTTTGGCAGCGTATGAGGCGGGCATTTGTATCAATAACGCATCTGTTACGCTTGTACACGGCATGAGTCGGCCAATTGGAGCACTCTTTCATGTGCCGCATGGCATTTCAAATGCAATGCTTCTAACTGAATGTCTGAGCTTTGCAGCAAAGGGCTGCAGCAGCAGGATGGCTGCACTCGGAAGGGCAATTGGCGTAGCCGGAAAAGAGACGACCGATCAGGATGCCTGTGATGCCTTTCTTGAGACATTGAAAAAACTGTGCATCACACTTGAAATACCGACTCTTAGAGAGTATGGGATTGAGCAGCGAATATTTGAATGTGTGGCAGCAAAGATGGCAAGGGATGCAATTGAAAGCGGCAGTCCTGCGAATACGATTCGTACAGTCACAGAAGAAGATATTCTATCTATATATCAGAAACTATTTTAACCAGCAGAACAATTGTTATGAGCAAAGGAGCTCCGAGAAAAAAACGGAGGCTCCTTTTCTTATATAAAAAACAAATCAAAGGAGGAACAGTTATGAAAAAGAAAATCGTATCACTCATTTTGTGCGCAGCGTTATCAATGGTATTGTTTGGATGCGCAGGAAGCAGTCAGTCAGAAGCCCCGACGGCTCTTGAAACAGAGGAGACAGTAGAACAACCGGAAGCGGTAGAGGAAGAAGCAGTTGTGCCGGAGACAGATGCTGCTGAGACAACGGAATCCACCGGTAAAATGGATGTAGCTTCGGTTAAAATCGGAGTTTTGCTCAGCACAACGGGAAACTTTTCTATATCGGAAACGCCAATGAAAAATGCGGCACAAATGGCAATTGAGGAGATTAATGAAGCTGGTGGTATATCAGGTATTCCAATCGAACCGATCTATGTTGACTATGGTTCTGATCCCTCTATGGCAGCTGAAAAAGCACAGGAATTGATTCTTCAAAATGAAGTCAGTGCAATTGTCGGGACGAATTCCTCGTCTACCAGACTTGCTGTAATACCTACAATTGAGCAATATGATTCATTGCTTGTATATAATACATTTTATGAGGGTGAAACACCATCTCCTAATGTTTTATATACGAATACAGTTCCGAGTCAGCAGGTAGATGGATTTATGCCATTTATAACAGAAAATATCGGCAAGAAAATCTTTTTTGTTGGATCTGATTACGAATTCCCGAGAAATGCCATTGCATATGCAAAGGAATTGGCAGAATCAATGGGATGTACGGTGGTTGGTGAGGAGTATGCACCGAGTGGGACGACAGATTTCTCGTCTGTTGTGAATAAGATTAAGGCAGCTGACCCTGAAGTTGTGTTTTCTGTGGTAGCCGGTAATGATTCAGTTTATTTCTATGCTGATTATGCTCAGTATGGAATGAATATGGAGGAAACCCCAATCTGCTCGTTGTGTTGTCATGAAGGGACTGTAAAAGGTATCGGAGAGGCTGCAATTGGTTCCTATTCTTGTTTCTCATACTTCAATGTCTTAGAGACTGAAGCGAGTAAAGAATTTGTTTCAAAATATGAAGGCCTGTTTGGAACGGATACAACCGTTAACAATGGTGCAGAAGCAACCTATCATGGTGTGTACATGCTTGCGAAAGCGATAGAAAAGGCGAATTCATTAGATTCTGCTGATATCGTTGCCGCCGCTGCTGGACTGGAAATTGAGGCACCAAGTGGAACAATCAAAATGGATGAAAGCAATCATCACTGTTGGCTGAACACTTATATTGGAAAAGTCAATGAAGAGATGAATTTTGAGATCGTGGCTGATTCTGATGGATTGGTTGCACCGGTAGTGGAATAGGAAACTGATAAAAGGACACCGGACAGAATCATCTGTCCGGTGTATATGGAAGGAGAGGGTTGCATATGGATTTACTGTTTTCACAGTTAGTAAATGGAATTAGCAGCTCCGCTGAGTTATTTATTATCTGCATTGGCATGGTCATTATTTTTGGAATGCTTGATGTCGTAAATATGGCACATGGTGCATTTATAATGCTGGGAGCCTATGTCAGCTGTATTTGTATCAATCGTGGTCACATGAATTTCTGGGTGTCACTGGTGCTGGCTTTTGCGGTAACAGCATTGATTGGAATTGTTGTGGAGCGACTGTTAATTCGGAAATTATACCAAAAGGTAGCGGAAACATTGTTGATTACGTTTGCTTTGACTTATCTTATAGAGGAGATTGTGAGAATGATCTTTGGACCTGAGAATCAAAATGTTGAACTTCCCTTGAAGGGAAATATCAGCGTGGGAAACGTAACGATTCCATATTATAACATTTTTATGGTTGTTATGGCGGTTTTTATCTTACTGGGTACATTGGCTCTGTTCTACAAAACAAAGTATGGAATGCAGTTACGTGCAATTACACAAAATAGACAAATGTCACAATGCCTTGGCATTAATACAATCCATATTGACCGTATTACGTTTGCTTATGGATGTGGTCTGGCTGGGCTTGCAGGTGCAATCATTGCACCGGTTTCCAGTGTCACGCCAGGGATGGGAGCTGCTTATAACGTGGATAGCTTCCTTGTGGTGATATTGGGTGGCTTGAATTCGATTGTGGGTTCTTTCGCGGGTTCATTTGTTTTAGAGGAATCTGTGTCAGTGATGGCAAGCGGAATGAGTCTTGTTACGGCTAAGCTACTGGTTTTCGTGATCATTATTGTTTTGATCAGATTCAAACCACAGGGACTTTTTACAGCAAAGGATAAGAGGTGAGTATATGCAGAGTAAAGTTGCAAAAATTAGAATTGACAGAGGCATTGCGTTAGGGATGTTTATCATTTTTGCGGTGCTGCCAATGATTACATCACTATATTATACGCAGATTTTTGGAAAATTTATTGCATATATGATTTTTGCTTTGGCCCTTGATCTGCTTTGGGGTTATGCAGGACTGATGAATCTAGGCTTTGCGGTATTCTTTGGTCTTGGAGGGTATGTGATAGGTATTTCGCTGGCCTGCCAAAAAGGGCTGCCGGCATTTATGAAATCTGGTGGACTTGATAAATTACCTTGGTTTTTTGAACCGTTGAAGAGTATTCCAGTTGCTTTCGCACTGGGTTTAGCGATTCCGGCTTTGCTGGCGCTTCTTCTTGGATATTTTATCTTTACAAGTAAAATAAAAGGTGTCTTTTTTAATTTGATTACACTTGCGTTTGCTGAACTGTTTGAATTGATGATCAAAACAAATCAGATATATACAGGCGGATCATCAGGTGTTAATGGAATTGCGACAGGATTGAAGGAACTGACATTGTTCGGAAATAAGATTACAATTAATGGATGGTATTACATAGCATTTATTTCATTGCTCATAGTATATACTTTTTGTCTGTTTTTGACAGAAAGCCGGTTTGGAAAAGTCATTCAATCTGTTAGGGATAATGAAGCAAGACTTCAGTTTTTGGGTTATAATCCTGCTGTTTTCAAGATTGCAGTGTTTGTAATCGCGGGTGCGATTGCAGGATATGCAGGTATGATTTATATCCCGATGACATCTTTTATTTCTATTGAAAGTGCCGGCGTATCTTTTTCGACTATGATTTTGGTCTGGTTGGCTGTCGGTGGACGTGGAAATTTGACAGGAGCTATGTTTGGCACTGTTTTTGTGAGCTTTCTGCAGAGCAGACTTTCCAGTACATTGGGTGATGCATGGCAGATGGTTCTTGGTATTGTCTTGATTATTGTTGTATTGGCATTGCCAAAGGGTATTGTAGGAACACTGCAGGAAATCTGGTATACCCATAGAAATGGAAAAACAGCAGAGGCAGAGTGCATTGAAGAAGAAGGGGAGGTGGTATAATGTCATATTTGGAATTAAAACATCTAACGGTAGAATTCAGTGGTTTCAGAGCTGTAGATGAAGTGGATCTTGCAATTGAAAAGGGAGAGTTGCGTGTCATTATTGGTCCGAATGGAGCTGGAAAAACGACAATTATTGATATGATTACCGGAAAAACAAAACCGACCTATGGAACAATTTATCTGAATGGTGAGAATATTACCGGAAAAGATTCCTATCAGATCGCCTCAAAGTATAAGGTGGGCCGTAAGTTTCAGGGACCCAATGTTTTTGACTATATGAGTGTGTACGACAATATAGAGGTTTCAATGTCAGGTTTTAATCAGTTGAAGAAAACATTTTCATATAGAAGGACAAAAGAAATTGCATCTGAAATTGAGACTATACTGAAAAAAATAAACTTGTATCATCAGAAGGATATGATGCCGACATTTTTATCTCATGGACAACGTCAGTGGTTGGAAATAGGGATGGTATTGGCACAGAATCCGGAAGTGATCACACTGGATGAACCAACAGCAGGCATGACGGCTGATGAGACTTACAAAACAGGTGAGTTGATTAAAACCGTTATGAAGGGCAAAACAGTTATTGTGATAGAGCATGATATTGACTTTGTAAAACAGATTGCCGAGAAAATCACTGTATTGAGTCAGGGAAAGGTGCTCGCAGAAGGAAATTATGACGAGATTACGTCAAATCCGGAGGTCATCAGTGTTTATCTCAAGTCAGATGAGGAAAAAGCAGGCTGATGCCATGCGCAAAGGGAGGAATACTATGCTGAAGATTGATCATGTTTCTGTTTGTTATGGAAAAAGTAAAGTGATTTCAGATGTTTCTTTTTCTGTGGATAAGAACGAAAAACTAGTGATTCTTGGACGAAATGGTGTTGGAAAAACGACACTTTTGAAAAGTATCATGGGGATGCTTCCGGCAAAGGAGGGAAGCATTTGTCTGGATGAGGAAAATATCACAAAGGTCAAAACCTACGAACGTAACCGCAAAGGCATCGCATATGTACCACAGGGGAGAGAAATCATTCCGCAACTGACTGTCAAAGAAAATCTGGAACTTGGTGCGATGGCACACAATGTTGTTTATGCTCAGAAAGCAGAGGAAATATTTGAATATTTCCCAATACTCACACAACACTTGAAAAGGAAAGGCGGCATATTGTCAGGAGGACAGCAGCAGCAACTTGCCATAGCCAGAGCCCTCATGGGAGAGCCGAGGATTCTAATCCTTGATGAGCCGACGGAGGGCATACAACCAAATATTGTGAGCGATATTGCAAATATTCTGAATCGATATCAGAAGGAAAAAGGTGTTCCGTTGATTGTTGTTGAACAGAATCTGAGATTTGCAAGAAAACTGGGAGAGAGATTTTTAATCATTCAAAAGGGTTGTGTTGTTAAGGCGGGAAGTATTGCCGAGTTAACGGATGAGGTAAGTGAGCAATATCTCAGCGTTTAAGTGAAAAAGGAGGTATATATTCATGAACAACTATGTGATTACAATTGCAAGAGGCTTTGGAAGCGGTGGCAAAGAAATCGGCGCAAAGTTGGCGGAACGCCTTCAGATTCCCTGTTATGAGCGTCAAATCTTAAAAATGGCCTCAGATTCCAGTGGTTTAAGTGAAAAATTATTCTGTCAGGTTGATGAAAAGGTTAAAAAGAATACACTCTTAAAAAATTTGTTATCCATTCCCTATTATGAAGTGGCTGAACCACAGGATAAGCGGTTTGAATCGGACCGCAATCTGTACAATATACAGGCACAGATTATACGTGAACTGGCATCTGCGACATCTTGTGTGATTATTGGTAAATGTGCAGATTTTGTTTTGAAGGATTATCCCAATGTTGCAAGTTTTTATATTGAAGCGCCAAGAGCAGCCTGTGTGGAGTCTATCACAAAAAAATTGGGCGTTACAGAAAATGAAGCTCATAAGCTGATTCGGAAAACGGATAAGTATAGAGCAGAATACTACAAATATTATACAGGCGGCAACTATTGGACCAATCCGGTGAACTATGATCTGACGTTAAACAGCAAAAGAATTGGACGTGAAGCATGTGTTGATATTATTGAACATTATGTGAAATACAAATTTGAACAATAGAATGAAGGTGAGAGATATGTATATATGCAGTTTGGACAGAATGAATGAGAAGATAAATACTTTTAGCAGATTCGGAGCAACAGATGGTGGCGGTATTACCCGATATTCGTTATCAGAGGCGGCCATTTGTGCCAGAAACGAGTTTATTCATCGAATGATTAAAATAGGAGCAAAAATTGAAAATGATGATATGGGAAATATATATGCGACACTGGACGGAAACAATCAGAATGCAAAACGAATTGTAATGGGTTCTCATGTTGATTCCGTGAAAAATGGAGGAAACTACGACGGGATACTGGGCGTTCTGACGGCTATGGAGGTTTTGGAAACAACGGTGGAACAGAATATTGAACATATTCATCCTTTGACTGCCATGATTTGGACAAATGAAGAAGGCTCGCTATATCCGCCGGCAATGATGTCTTCAGGTGTGGTATGCAATCATTTTCTGCCGGAAGCGATAGGACAAAATTTTAGGAAAGAAGATATGCTGATGTCCAAAAGTATTCTTGAACCATTGAAAACCTTTGGAGAGGCGCTTCAGCAGTCTGGTTTTGCAGGTGAAGAGTCTAATCGATTGAATCCGGAACGATATCTTTGTATGTTAGAGACACATATTGAGCAGGGACCGATTCTTGAGGAAAATGGAAATGAAATTGGTGTGGTAGATTGCGTTTTAGGTATGTTTAATTATCGTATTAAATTGCGTGGCCAGGCGGCACATGCAGGTACATTTCCGATGAAACGCAGGAAAGATGCATTATTTGCAGCCTCAAGTGTAATATGCTATCTCCATGAGGCGATTGATGCACTCGGTCACGAGGACTTGGTATATACAACCGGAGAGATTGTGTGTCATCCCTGCGTTCATACCGTCATACCGGATTATGTTGAGTTTTCATTGGATGTTCGACATGAGAAACCGGAGGTGTTGGCTGCAGTATTGAGAATTATCGAAAAAATGACAGAAAGAGAGTGGTGTGGCTGTAGTCTCTCAATTGAGCAGGCATGGAAACGTGATACAGTATACTGGAACGAGGAACTTGTGAAATGTGTATTAGAAACAGCAAAAGATCTGGGTGTGAAACATCAATATATTCATTCCGGAGCAGGACATGATGCGCAGTTTGTATCTTATATGCTGCCAACGACCATGATCTTTGTTCAGACAAAAGCCGGGCTGTCACATTGTGAGGAAGAGTATGCAAAGCCAGAGCATTGTACTTCGGCTGCAAACATAATGTTGAATACAGTGCTAAAGCTTGATCAGCGATGCTCCTTTTCATAATCCTCCAGCATTTTCTTGACGCGTGGAGAGATGGAGACAAATTCGCAGCCGTACTGGTAAGTGGTTTTGTCGATTGCAGAACTGCGGATGATACGGACATCTGTGATGATCTGAGGCAGCTGCTTGGACAATTCAATATTGGCAATAAAATAGTAGCCGGTCGGAAGGATGCATTCAGAAATAAAGCCAATTCCTTCGGCGGAAATGTCAGTCACTTCTATGGGGGAATCAAGATCCATAATCGTATTGGTGTCTTCTTTATATAGGCCGGATATGGAAAGCTTGATTCCGATATCGAGTCGCTTATTTGCACGTTTCTCGTCCATATGAACTCCTTTTCTGGTACTTATATCCTAGAAAACAAATCACTGTAATACTATTATATTCACAATTGTATCAAAATACAACTACAATCTATCGTAAATAGAATGAAGGAAAGCACAAATCCGAGGATTTCGATATTGCGAAACAGGTTCCTTTGGTATATAATCAAGTCGTTGTTATCGGCAATATTTTATACATCCGTCAACTATACCGCAAGAAGGAGTAAGAAAATGAAAAAATTAGATTTACTGTATGAGGGAAAAGCAAAGAAGGTTTATACGACAGAGGATCCTGATGTGCTGATCGTAGATTACAAGGATGATGCAACAGCGTTCAATGGGGAGAAGAAGGGTACGATTGTTGGAAAGGGTGTCATTAATAACCGTATGACCAATCATGTATTCAAGCTGCTCGAGAAGGAGGGCGTGCCGACACATTTGATCGAGGAACTCAGTGACAGAGAGACTGCTGTGAAAAAGGTTGAGATCGTACCGCTTGAGGTCATTATCAGAAATGTGGCAGCAGGCAGTTTTTCCAAGAGACTTGGTGTGGAAGAAGGAACTCCTTTTAAGCAGCCAACCATAGAATTCAGCTACAAGAACGATGCACTTGGCGATCCGCTGATCAACAGCTATTTTGCACTTGCGCTTGAACTTGCAACACAGGAAGAAATCGATACAATCAAAAAATACGCCTTTAAGGTAAATGATGTGTTAAAGGCATACTTCTTGCAGGCTGATATAGAACTGATCGATTTCAAGATTGAATTTGGCAGATATAAGGGACAGATTATTTTGGCAGATGAAACCTCACCGGACACTTGCAGACTGTGGGATGTACATACACATGAGAAGCTTGACAAGGATCGTTTTAGACGTGATATGGGAAATGTGGAAGAGGCTTATCAGGAAGTATTTAAGAGACTGGGATTAGCATAATCAAGCAAGACTGCGAGCCGCATGGCGGTTTAAGGTTAGTTACTATACGGAGGTTAGTTTATATGACAGATCGGTATCAGAGTCCCTTGTCGGAGCGATATGCGAGTAAGGAGATGCAGTATATTTTTTCACCGGATATGAAGTTTCGGACATGGAGAAAGCTTTGGATTGCTTTGGCAGAAACTGAGCGCGCGTTGGGATTAAATATAACCAAGGAACAGATTGATGAGCTGAAGGAACATGCAGAGGACATTAACTATGAGGTGGCACAGGCGCGCGAGAAGGAAGTGCGTCATGATGTCATGAGTCATGTGTATGCCTATGGAGTGCAGTGTCCTAAGGCGAAGGGAATCATCCATTTGGGTGCAACCTCATGTTATGTGGGCGATAATACTGACATTATCGTGATGACGGAAGCACTGAAGTTAGTGAAAAAGAAGCTGATCAATGTAATAGCGGAGTTGGCGGATTTTGCAGAGAAATATAAGGCGCAGCCGACACTTGGATTTACGCATTTCCAGCCGGCGCAGCCCACAACTGTGGGTAAGCGTGCAACACTTTGGATGCAGGAATTTATGCTGGATCTGGAGGAACTGGACTTTGTACTTGGCTCAATGAAGCTGCTGGGTTCTAAGGGAACGACCGGAACGCAGGCCAGCTTTTTGGAACTCTTTGACGGAGATATGGAGAAAATCGAGCAGATTGATCCGATGATTGCGTCCAGAATGGGCTTTCAGGAATGTTATCCGGTTTCGGGACAGACTTATTCCCGCAAGGTGGATACGAGAGTTGCAAATGTACTGGCAGGGATTGCAGCAAGTGCGCATAAATTTTCAAATGACATTCGTCTGCTGCAGCATTTAAAGGAAGTTGAGGAACCGTTTGAAAAGAGTCAGATTGGATCTTCTGCCATGGCCTATAAGAGAAACCCGATGAGAAGTGAAAGGATTGCTTCTTTATCCAGATATGTGATGATTGATGCATTAAATCCTGCAATTACATCTGCAACACAATGGTTCGAGCGGACGCTGGATGATTCGGCGAATAAGAGGCTCAGTATTCCAGAGGGCTTTCTTGCAATTGATGGGGTACTGGATCTGTGTCTGAATGTTGTGGATGGTCTTGTGGTATATGAGAAGGTGATTGAGAAACGTCTGCGCAGCGAACTGCCGTTTATGGCAACGGAAAATATTATGATGGATGCTGTTAAGGCGGGCGGCGACAGACAGGAGCTGCATGAGCGCATTAGAGAGCTTTCTATGGAGGCCGGCAAAAATGTCAAGGTCAATGGACTGGATAATAATCTTCTTGAGTTGATTGCAGCAGATGATGCGTTCAATATGACGTTAGAGGATCTGCAGAAGACGATGGATCCGGCGAAGTACGTAGGCTGTGCTAAGGAGCAGGTTGAAACCTTCTTGAGCAAGGTGGTTCGTCCGGTATTGGATGCCAATAAAGAACTGCTGGGTGTGAAGGCAGAGATTAACGTATAAGGGAAACAAGCGGTTAAATAAAACAATAGAGTTAATGGAAGAGCAGATAATTTAAGACTATCTGCTCTTTTTATATCAATCTAATAATGCACTAATTAGTACAAAAATATTGACATGAAAAGAGAAATAAGGTATCATTGTACTACAGAGAGGTGATGCAGTGAGTTCGTATTATAATAAAAACTATACGAAAGAAGAAATTGATGAAATCTTGGAAACAATAAAAAAATGTGTTTATAATAATCAATACACAATAGCCTTGAATGAAAACAGACAGGAAAATATAAATTTTTTGAGTGAATATAATATCCGTAGTGACAAACAAAAAAGAATTTTACTACAGCTCAGGACAGAAGATTTTTGCTATACATTGAAGAACACAAGAACGGGATATGAATATGAAGTTCTGTATGTTTTTGTGCCAAAGGTACAGCTTTTTAATGCGGATGGAGTGGAAGAAACGGTTGATATTTATATGAAGTTTAATATAATCGAGATACCAGGTGGGAGCAGGACAGTTGTGATTTCTTTTCATAAACGAAACAAGCCGATAGACTATCTATTCGGATAAGGGAAAATCGGAAGGAGGGATTGCCTTGAGTGAAAGAAAACTTTTTTGTGAAGAATGTAGAAAGGATGTACCTTTTACTGTTATGGATAAGCAAATAGAAGGAACAATTAAAGGTGAAGTATATACCTGTTTGGGAAAAGCAGCGCATTGTGCTGACTGCGGTTCTGAAATTTACGTTGATGAGATAAATGATTTCAATTTAAAGGCATTATATGATGCATATAGAGAAAAAAACGCAATTGTTTCTTTGGACACAATCTTGAAAATATCTGAGAAATATGCAATTGGAAAACGGCCGATATCATTGTTATTGGGATGGGGAGAGCAGACCTTTTCTAGATATTGTGATGGGGATATTCCGACAAAACAGTATTCGGATATTTTGCAAAGAATTTACGACGATCCTAATTTTTATGATGAAATTCTAGAAATGAATAAAGAAAATCTAAAGACGGCGGCCTCGTATGAAAAAAGTAAGAGGGCAGTTAAGGCGCTTCTTAGAACGGATGTACAAGAAAAAACAAAAATTGATTTGGTAATAGAATACTTGTTGAATCAATGTGAAGATATTACACCGCTAGCGCTGCAAAAGGCATTATATTACATTCAGGGATTTTATTATGCATTTTACAAAACATTTTTGTTTTCTGAAGAATGCCAGGCTTGGGTGCATGGACCGGTTTATCGGGATATTTATTTCAGATATCGAGATTACAAATTTGACCCGATTGCATGCAATACAAAATCTGACGACTCAGTGTTTACTTCATCGGAAAAGGTCGTTTTGGAGAGTGTTGTTAAAAACATTTGCTGCTATAGTGGAAAAGTTTTGGAAAAATTTACACATTCCGAAACACCCTGGTTATCGGCCCGTGGTGAACTTTCGGAAAAAGTATCATCTGATCAAATTATTGTGAAAGAACAAATCGGTAAATATTTTTGTGATGTAAAAGAAAAATATAATATGATTAATCCAAATGATATTAAAGCCTATTCACAGGCCATGTTTCAACAAATTTGATGGATTGTGTCATATAATCTTCTTATTCACAACATTTCCCACAGGGACTTTTACCTTCTAAAAGAGCATCCTGTAAGGTAACCTGACTGGGATTGATCATTCCGGAGCAGGAAGAATCTTTGTGGTAACAGGTTCCATCACTTGTAATCCAAACAGGGTCGTTCAGATTACCGGAAATAGCCGCTTCAGAAGTACCTTCTTCAGTAGCGGCATTTTCTGTCTCCAGATTTGCAGAGGTATCGTCAGTCGTGGCTTCTTCAACGGCAGGGGTCGGAGCAAGTGCTGTGTTATCGATCAGCTCCACATTGATGCTTTCAGGCTCGGAGGAACTGCTGGTGGCTGCCAATGCCGCAGCGGCGGCTTCTTCCTCAGCAGCGGCCTGTTCTTTTGCAGCGACAGCAGCTTCCTCTTCGGCAGTCTGTGCCGCTTCTTCTGCCGCCTTCTTTTCTTCAATGGCAGCAGCTTTACCGGCCAGCCAGTCAAAGTCCATATCTGTAGTCTGTGCAAGAATGATACAGGCGGTCAATGCAATGGTGGGCACCAGTATGGCACCTGCGAGAATCAAAGCGAGCTTTTCACCAATGTTCTTTTTCTTCTTTTTATCTGTTCCCTGTGGAGCGGATTGTTTTTGTGGAGTGTTTTTCTTTGCCATCTGAAATGTCCTTATCTGAATGCTTCATGTGAATCGACAATTGTGAATTGTCTCTTCTATATTAGACTATTTGCAGCAATTCTTCAAGAATAATTGAATTACAAAATGAAAAATGGTATAATCAGTCTAAGGGTTCCGAAAACGTTTGAGGAGGTATTGTCATGCAGAAGAAGAAAGAAACTAAAACACAGAAGATGCCAAAGAAACAGAAAGCGGGAAAAATTGTTCTGAAAGCATCCGGTGAGCGCGGAATGAAGATTTTTTATAAGCTGCTGCTTTCCTTTGCGGTTCCGATTGTACTCATGGTCGTTTTGGGAATCATGTCCTATCAGACAGCGGCGGGCAGCGCAATGAAGAAATATGAAGAGTCTGCCGGTTCCACAATGGCCTCTATGGCACAGTATTGTTCTCTGCTTTGCAATACTGCGGAAACGAAATGTGCAGAGCTTCTGATCGATACGAAGATTACGGATTATTATGGACTCTATGCAACGAGTACGGATAAGACGGCAGAAAATAAATATTACGAGACGGCAAGAACGGCGACCTTGAATCTGGCAACCATCACGAAGTATTTCAGTGATGTACATATGTTTGCAAAAAATGGTCGTCCGACTTCCTCTGCAACAGCCAGCTCCTCAAAAAGAATTGCATTTGAAGATGCTGCATATGATAATTTCCAGCTGCAGGAGGGTGCACCTTTTGCAAGTGATAAGACAATCAAGGGCTATTGGGTGGGACATCACCCATACATTGATGCACAGACAGATACGACAGAGGATAAGTATGCAATCAGTTTCATGAAGAAATTCACAACCGGAAAAGGCTTTATTGCGGCTGATGTCAGTACGGATGCAATCAAGGACATTTTGACGCAGGCCGAGGCAGGAGAGGGAAGTTTGGTAGGTCTTGTGACCCCGGATGGAAGAGAAATCATCCTGCAGGGAGAAGAAATGATCAGCGACCCGATTTTCGAGTCACAGAGTTTTTATACAGAATCTGCAGCAGCCGGGGAATCCTACGGCGATTATGTGAAATATAACGGAAAGCAGTATCTGTATCTGTATGAACCGGTTGGAACAACGGGGATGTCGTTATGCAGCCTGATTCCGGAAGAAAATATTGTCGGCGAGGTATCCAGTCTTAGAAATACAACCATCATTTTTGTGTTGATTGCATCGGTGATTGCGATTGCAATCGGGTTCCTGCTGTCACGCAGTATCAGTACGATTTTGAACCGGGTATCGAAATCCATGAAATCGGCGGCAGAGGGAAATCTGACGGTTGATGTAGCAACCACACGTAAAGATGAGTTCGGACAACTGACAGGCAGCATAGAAGCAATGCTGGTCAGCATGCGTTCTACCTTGGAGGAGGTACAGCAGTTTGGCGGCAATGTAGGAGCATCAGCTGAGGAGGTTGCGAATACAAGCGGAAAGATATCTCTTGCTATGAAAGAGGTCAATCAGGCGATTTCCGATATGGAACACAATGTCATTTCACAGGCGAGTGATGCAGAGAGTGGCTATAACAAAATGGTAGCATTCTCTGACAAGATCAACAATATATATGGCATTACCGGAACGATGCAGACAATGGCAGGTGAAACCATCAACAGCATCGGCAAGGGTACGGGACGTGTTACGGAGCTGAATCGTACAGCAGTAACGACAGCGGCGATTACGCGGGAACTGTTGGATAATATCTCGGATGTCAATTCACAGAGTGAGAATATCGGAGGAATTATCAATACAATCAATGATATCGCAGAGGAAACGAACCTGTTGTCACTGAATGCAAGCATTGAGGCAGCTAGAGCGGGAGAGAGCGGACGTGGCTTTGCAGTTGTGGCGGAGGCAATTGGCAAGCTGGCAGAGCAGTCTATGGCATCGGGAAATCAGATTGGAAAGATCATAGAAGAGATTCAGAGCACCAATGCAAGAACCACAGCATCGGCCTCACAGGCAGAAGAAAATATTAAGCTGCAGACTGCTGCAATTGCGGAAACGGTTGAGGTGTTTGCCGAGATCAACAGTGACGTGCAGGAACTGGTTAAGAAGCTGGAGGTCATTATAGAGGATATGGGCATGCTTGCAAGGGATAAGGATGATGTGCTGAATTCCATTCAGGCGGTGATGAATATATCCGAAAATTCGGTTGCTTCTACAGAAGAGGTGACGGCGACCATCAATGAGCAGGTAGATTTTATCATGAGACTGGCAGAGGATGCAACCAGACTCAAGGAGGAATCTGACCAGCTGGAGAGCAAGATACAGCACTTCAATATATAAGTTGGAAAGAATGCATGCACGGTTTATTTAGAGAGGGTGCATATATGAGAGAGAATCTGGAACAATACAAGGTATTTTATTACGTAGTGAAATGCGGCGGTATTACGGCAGCAGCAGAGGCATTGTCTATTTCACAGCCTGCGGTCAGCCAAAGCATTAAACAATTGGAGAACAGTGTCCATGTGACACTGTTTCTTCGTACTGCGAAGGGTGTCAGGCTGACGAGTGAAGGGCAGATGCTCTATTCCTATGTGGAAAAAGGATATGAAACGATACTGCTTGGTGAAACGAAGCTGCGTGAAATGCTAGATCTGGAGGCAGGGGAGATTCGGATCGGAGCCAGTGACATGACGTTGAAGTATTACTTGCTTCCCTATTTGGAGACCTTCCATGAGAAGTATCCCAAGATCAAGGTGACGGTATATAATTCGCCGACCCCGGAAACACTGCAATCAATGCAGAATAATAAAATAGACTTTGGCCTGATCAGTTCGCCGCTGCCGGAAAGAACCAGCTATACGGTTCGGTCGGTACGACGAATACAGGATATATTCGTGGCGGGCAGCAGATTTCATCATTTACAAGGAAAGAAGCTGCGTTTCGCGGAATTGGAGGAGCTGCCGATCATTTGCCTTGAAAAATGTACAAGTACACGCACCTATGTAGACAGCTATTTGTATGGAAAGGGTGTGGTACTGCATCCTGAATTTGAACTGGCAACCAGTGACATGATTGTGCAGTTCGCACTACGTAATCTGGGAATCGGATGTGTGGTGCGGGATTTTGCAGAGGAGGCTTTAGAGCAGGAAGCCTTATTTGAATTACAGTTTGAACACCGGATACCGGAACGGGAGTTTTATGTGGCATACAGTGAGAAACAGCATCTGTCTTTGGCGGCGCAAAAATTATTGGAGCTGCTTGTTTGAAATTTATATATAAGAAAATATTATACAAGACATAATGAATATTAATTTTACTTATGATAAAAAGAGTGCTATACTCTGAAAGTGGTTCAAAAAAGGAAATATAACCAGTGAACCGATATGCAAATTCAGAGGAGGAATTATCATGGTAAAAGCAATTGTAGGTGCTAACTGGGGTGATGAAGGCAAGGGTAAGATCACGGATATGCTGGCAGCGGATGCGGATATTATTGTTCGTTTTCAGGGAGGCGCCAATGCGGGTCATACCATCGTAAATAAATACGGAAAATTTGCACTGCACACATTACCGTCAGGTGTATTTTATGATCATACAACGAGTATTATCGGCAACGGAGTGGCGCTGAATGTTCCGGTATTATTTAAGGAAATTCAGGATATCACATCCAAGGGTGTTCCGATGCCGAAGCTGCGTATTTCAGACAGGGCGCAGATGGTTATGCCGTATCACATTGATTTTGATACATTTGAGGAAGCCAGACTGGCGGGTAAATCTTTTGGTTCTACAAAGTCGGGTATTGCACCATTCTATTCAGATAAGTATGCCAAGATCGGCTTTCAGGTAAGCGAGTTGTTTGGCGATGAGGCAGCACTGAAAGAAAAGATAGCACGTGTGTGTGAGATCAAGAACGTTATGTTAACCAACCTGTATCATCAGGCACCAATCGATGAAAAGGCATTGTTTGATACATTGATGGAATATAAGAAGATGGTTGAACCGTATGTGTGCGATACTTCTCTTTATCTGTGGAATGCATTGAAGGAGGGTAAGGAGGTATTGCTAGAGGGTCAGTTAGGTTCCTTGAAAGATCCGGATCATGGTATCTATCCGATGGTTACATCTTCTTCTACTTTGGCAGCATATGGAGCAATCGGAGCAGGTGTGCCGCCCTATGAGATTAAGAAGATCATTACGGTATGTAAGGCTTATTCTTCAGCAGTGGGAGCGGGTGCTTTTGTTTCGGAGATATTCGGGGATGAGGCTGATGAACTCAGACGCAGAGGCGGAGATGGCGGAGAATATGGTGCAACCACCGGACGTCCAAGACGTATGGGATGGTTTGACTGTGTAGCTTCTAAGTACGGCTGCAGAATACAGGGTACAACGGATGTGGCATTTACGGTACTGGATGTGCTTGGGTATCTGGATGAGATTCCTGTGTGTACAGGTTATGAAATAGATGGTAAGGTGACGACGGATTTCCCGACGACCGCTGCTTTAGAAAAGGCAAAGCCGGTGCTGGAGGTACTGCCAGGCTGGAAGACGGACATTCGCGGAATTAAAAAATATGAAGAGCTGCCTGAAAACTGCAGGAAGTATATTGAATTTATTGAGGAAAGGATTGGATTCCCGATTACCATGGTGTCCAATGGCCCCGGAAGAGACGATATCATTCGCCGATAGGCATAATTTACAACAGTATAGCAGGCTAAGAGGAGAATAAAGCATGGCAATTAAGACAGTCATATTTGACATAGGAAATGTATTGGTGGACTTTTGCTGGGAAAAGCATTATAAGAGCTTTGGGTATTCTGAGGAGATCTTTCAGAGACTGGCAAAGGCAACGGTCTATGATGACATGTGGAATCAGTTTGATAAGGGGGTTCTTTCTGAGCAGGAAATGCTGGATATCTTCATTCACAATGATCCTGAAATCGAGCAGGAAATCCGTACAGTCTTTCAAAATGTGAGTGGTACGATAGAGGTTTATGATTATGCTTATGACTGGATTCACGAGCTGCAGGATAAGGGATATCAGGTTTTGATCCTGTCCAATTTCTCGGAAAAGTGTTTCCGGGAATGCGGCACAAAGATGGACTTCGTGAAGGAGGCAGATGGTGCGGTCATATCCTATATAGAGAGAATGATCAAGCCGGATGATGAAATCTATGAGCTGTTGCTCACACGCTATCATCTGAATCCGGAGGAATGTGTTTTTATGGATGATAAGCAGGAGAATGTGACGGCGGCAGAGAAGCATGGTATTCATGGAATTGTATTTCAAAACCGTGCGGATGCAATCCGGCAGATGGCAGAGCTGGGGATGCAGTTATAATGTTAGAGCGGATGCGGCAATCAGAAATGCACAGCTGACAGGCGAACGCACAGCCAACGCACCGCCGACTGTCCGGAATGGATTGAGTTATGGAATTATTTGTGGTACAATGGGATGCAGCGGAGTGAATCACTCTGCTGCATTCATGGTTTAAGGAGACTATATCAGATGAAAGATCAAAAAACAGTTATTGCAATAGCAGGGGTTGGCTATGTCGGGCTTTCCATGGCGTGTCTGCTTTCTGTAAAGAACAAGGTATATGCAGTGGACATCATACAGGATAAGGTGGATATGATCAACGCGAGAAAATCGCCCTTGATTGATCAGGAGATTATGGAGCGGATGCAGAATGAGACATTGGATCTCACTGCAACGACAGATGCTGTGGTTGCATATCAGAATGCAGATTTTGTGCTGATTGCCACACCGACCAATTATGATTCAGTTAAGAATTATTTTGATACATCGTCTGTTGAAGCAGTGGTCGAACTGGTGCAGAAGATCAACCCTGCGGCATTTATTGTCATTAAGTCGACGATTCCGGTGGGCTATACAACCGGTCTTTATGAAAAATATCCGGATATGAATTTTCTGTTCAGCCCGGAATTCCTGCGGGAAGGAAGAGCCCTGTATGACAACCTCTATCCGAGCCGCATTATTGTAGGAGCACCGGCTGGAAATGCAAAGCTGGAGGCGGCGGCACACAGATTTGCAGAATTGCTGCTGGAGGGCGCGGTGAAAAAGGATGCGCCGGTTTTATTTACCGGTCTGACCGAGGCAGAGGCAGTCAAGCTTTTTGCCAATACTTATCTGGCACTGCGCGTTAGCTTTTTTAATGAACTGGATACCTATGCAGAGGTGCGCGGACTGAATACAAAGCAGATTATAGAAGGAATCGGCTATGATCCGAGAATTGGTTCCGATTATAATAATCCATCCTTTGGATATGGAGGATATTGTCTGCCAAAGGATACGAAGCAGCTTCTGGCGAATTATGAAAATGTGCCGAGTAATATCATGCAGGCGATTGTGGACGCGAATAGAACACGTAAGGATTTCATTGCAGAGCGTGTGCTGGAGCAGGCAGGCTATTATGAAGGGTCAAACGGACGGAACGGAGTACCGGGCAAGGATGTTACAATCGGTGTTTATCGTCTGGCAATGAAGGCAAACAGTGACAATTTCAGACAGTCCTCTATTCAGGGCGTTATGAAGCGTGTGAAAAGCAAGGGAGCAGAGGTGGTCATTTACGAACCGACACTGGAGGATGGCAGCCTGTTTTTTGGCAGTCGTGTAGTCAATGATCTGGAAAAGTTCAAGACGGCATGTGATGCAATCATAGCAAACCGTTACAATGCGGAGCTGGATGATGTAGAAGCCAAGGTATATACGCGTGATGTATTCAGAAGAGACTGACATGTAAAATTGATATACCATAAAGAAAACGACGATGGGATTCAGACCTCATCGTCGTTTTCTTTGTGGTGCTGTTTGGCATCCTCTCTGCCACGCTGCAGTAAATACCGATAGATCAGAGTATAAGCGTAGATCAGGATCGGAACGGCAATGGTTGCAATGACGGAAGCGCGGAACCACAGATAGGTGTCCGGATTTTCAAACAGTGCAAAAAAAAGCGTTGAAAGATATAAGCCAACCAGTAATACAATGCCGATAACGGCTAAGATGCGTTTTGTGTTTTTCATGTTGTTCTCCTAATGTTTCTAAAGTTTATGCTGCTTCAGGGGCTTATGGTTCCTCATGCTGCTCACGGAACGGATTGATGCGCTTGAAGCGTTTGCTTTCATAGAGAGAATGGTCAGCCAGCTTGATCATATCCTCTAAAACAATATCATCTCCACAGATGAAGGTCGTATAGCCGTAGGACATTTCTATATAGTAAGGACGGTCAGAGTCACGATTTAATTCATCGGTATGAATACGGATGCGTGATTTGAGCTGATCGGTGATGGATTCTTCATTGATCAGTGCATAGCATATGTATTCATCACCACCGAGCCGCGCTACGACATCGTCCTTGCGGAAGCTTTTGCGCAGAATGGAGGCAGCACTCATCAGCGCATAATCCCCTTCCTCATGCCCAAAGTTATCGTTGATCATTTTCAGTGAATCCAGGTCGGCAAAGAATAACAATGCCTGCTCGCCGGTGTGTACCTGAATGGATTGTGTGACTTCATCAAAGAAGCCTCTGCGGTTGAGCAGTCTGGTCAGTTCATCCATAGCGGAAATATTGAGCAGTCTTCGATTCATATTCAGATACTTTAGTGCAGAGCTAATCTCCAAACTGGCAGAATAGGCAGGATACAGTAAGGGCAGATCAAGCTCGCAGACCAAAAGGCCATACTGTTCATTGTTGATATACAGGTTGTAGATGGTCTTAATGTTTCGGTAGTCCTTTTCAATATATTCATTATCAAAGAGATGACCGATCGGAATGATGCATGAGTCACCCTTTGGCATATATTTGTCCGGCCCATCGTGATAGGCAACCAGCTCCACGGTCTTGGGGCGATGCCATTGATCGGATACATTATGAATGATAGGTGTATCAAACAGGTACAGGTAGGAAGACTTGATGCCGAGCAGATACAGTTTGTCCAGCATTTGTTTGATGGCGGCTTCGGAATGATTGGAATGAATCAGGGCATCCCTTACGATGCCGGAGGACAGCCATCGTGTATTTTTAAATTCAGCAGGCATATAGTAGAGCATATTGGATTTTCTGCTGATGACCTGCTCATAGATGGCAGAAAGCTGCAGACTGAGTTTGGTTCTGAGGCTTTCATCCTCTGTTGCGTCCATGAGATGCAGCAGATAGTCACGTATTGCAATAGGCAGCTTGTTGCATTCAATATGGCATGACCAGTCGGCGTTGATGATCTGCTCCGTAATTTTCAGAAAGTCTTCGGTCTTTTGGTTATGACCGTCATAGTGCAGATACAAATCAAATAATTTGGAAATGAGTGTATGCATCTTTGCATTGAGTGTCTGCGATTCATGATGAAACATAATATAGTCCAGGGCTGCTGTAACACAGGCAGGGGATGCGACATCCATTCCGGCAAACAGATTTGCCTGTTTTTCCGTGCAGCCGCAGGAACTGCGCCGGACAAATGTAGAGGCGGCACAGGTTTTCCGGAAGGGCTGCCCTTTGTACAGATGCAGACCTTCTATGACGGCTCGGTAAGCAAGCTCATGAGCACTGACCTTGACTGTAGTCAAGGGAGGATCAGCCATTTGGGCGATGCTGATGTCATCAAATCCGGTTATGGCAATGTCTTTGCCGATCTTCAGACCACGTTTCTGCAAGACTCTGTATCCCGCAAGCGTCATATAATCATTTGCAAAGCAGATCGCTTCTGTATCCGGATGGGTATCCAACAGTTTTTCAATGATTTTGTCGCAGTAAACGGAAAAATTCCCATAGGGAGTCATGGAAGGTTCTACGGGAAGGTTATGCTCCTGCATGACATCAAGATAGACCTCCAGACGTTCGGCAGAATCCCGATTGTTTCTCTTTCCATTGACATAGCAGATTTTACGGAAGCCGTGTTTATTGATCAGATGCTCCAGACAGTCTCGGAAGCCGGTTTTGTTATCTATGGTCAGGCAGTGGTAATCTGGAATTTCTTCTTCCAAAATAACAAGGGTGATCTCTTTGAATCGATTCAAAAAAAGATCAATTCCGGAATCATTGATGAAGGGCCTTATGGTTCCGAGTGATATAATCAGGATATCAATGTTGGATTGTCTGGCATAATTGTATACGGTATTAATTTGATAATCATATTCGGCAGGCTGTGTAGAGTCATGATAGACTGACACATACATGCCGGGGAAGAAGATAACATTGGCATCCGAGTCCTCGGCAGCATGGATGATGCCATTGCACATATTGCTGACATATTCGGTTTCGATATGACATACGAACACACCAATATTCAGACGTTTTTTGCCTGTATCCATAATGACTCCTCTCCAAAAATATACACACAGATGACCTGAGATTATGAAACTACTATATTATCATCATAAACACAAATACGGAATTTTACAAGAAAAATGTCTGCTCTTTTATGAAAATTAGGTGAAATTGTACAAAGTATGAAATACTTTGAAAATACTTTGAAATTATGAATGGAGTAGTGTATACTAGCGTATAGAAAATCTTTTGAGAGGAAAGGGAGATATTCAGATGGCATTATTACAGGACTGGAGAGAAAAGGCGTATTCGCCTAACGCAAATAAGGGAGACCTGCAGAGAATGTGGGCTGCTTATTTTGAGAAAGAAAAGGAAATTTATCGGAAGCTGTTGAAGAAGCCGAATGAGCCTGTAACCGGCACAGTAAAGGCTTTGGCTAAGAAATATAAGGTAGACATGATGACGATGACCGGTTTCTTGGACGGTATCAATGACAGTCTCGTGAAGCCGAATCCCATTGAAGAAATGGACGGTGACACAGAGGTAAGTCTGGAATTCGATCAGGAGCTGTTATATAAGAATATGGTAGCCGCCAAGGCAGACTGGCTCTATGGCTTAGAAGAGTGGAACAAAATATTTGACGAGGAAAAGCAGAAAGAGTTGTATAAGGAACAGAAATCTTCAACCACGATCGTAAAAGGAGCCAAGGTATTTCCGAATGATCCCTGTCCCTGCGGCAGTGGCAAGAAGTACAAAAAATGCTGTGGTGCAGCGCGATAAATTTGCTATGCAATTTTTCAATACCATATGTAAGGGAGTCTCATATTATGGAAAAAACTAACAAAATCACATTATCAGACCTGACCGATCAATTAGACTCGAACAAGCTTTGGATTGTTGCTGTTATCTGTGTTCTTGCCGGCATAGCCATTGGATTTTTGCTGGCTCCGGTGACCAAGGGCATTCATATCACGCTTGGCAGCAATAACAGTGTGCGCAATAGTGGAGACGGGATTTTGCTGTCAAGCATTCCCAGACGTGAAAAGGAAAAAGAATGTTGTAATAACGGAGGAAAGAAGAAATGAAAATCACATTAAAGGACGGTTCTGCCAAGGAGTATGACAGAGCCATGTCTGTCATTGAGATTGCAGCAGATATCAGTGAAGGACTTGCAAGAGCGGCATGTGCCGGAGAAATCAATGGAGAGAGAGTAGACCTTCGAACGGTTGTGGAGCAGGACTGCACATTGAATATCCTGACCTTTAGTGACAAGGAAGGCGCGGATGCATTTCGCCATACGACCTCACATATCATGGCGCAGGCCATCAAGAGATTATATCCGAATGCAAAGCTTGCGATTGGACCGTCTATTGATGATGGATTTTACTATGATATAGATAATGAAGAACCTTTGACAACAGAGGATTTGGAAAAAATCGAAGCGGAAATGAAAAAAATTGTCAAGGAAGATCATAAGATCAAGCATTATACGCTTCCGCGTGCAGAAGCAATCAAGTTTATGCAGGACAAGGAAGAACCTTATAAGGTAGAACTGATTCAGGATCTGCCGGAGGATGCAGTGATCAGCTTCTATGAGCAGGGTGAGTTCACGGATCTGTGTGCAGGTCCTCATCTGATGTCAACCAAACCTGTCAAGGCTTTTAAGCTGACAAAGATAGCTGGTGCATATTGGCGCGGAAACGAAAAAAATAAAATGCTGACCAGAATTTACGGAACTTCGTATACAAAGGCAGCAGATCTGGAAGAATATTTAACAAGAATGGAAGAAGCCAAGAAGCGCGATCACAGAAAGATCGGCAAGGAACTCGGTTTGTTTACTTTTATGGATGAGGGACCGGGATTTCCGTTCTTTTTACCGAAGGGAATGATTTTGAAAAATGCCTTGATGGATTATTGGAGAGAGATTCATGCCAGAGAGGGCTATATTGAGATCGAGACTCCGATCATGCTGAATAAGGATCTTTGGCTGACTTCAGGTCACTGGGAACATTATAAGGATAATATGTATTCTACCGTGATTGATGATGTGGATTTCTGTATCAAGCCAATGAATTGTCCGGGTGCTGTTTTGGTCTATAAATCGCAGCCGCATTCTTATCGTGATCTGCCGATTCGTTTGGCAGAGGTTGGACTGGTTCACAGACATGAGAAATCAGGGGCACTGCATGGCTTGATGAGAGTCAGATGCTTCCATCAGGATGATGCTCATATCATGATGGCACCGGATCAGATTCAAGATGAGATTAAACGTGTTGTTGGTTTGATCGATGAAGTATATCAGTTATTTGGATTCAAATATATGATAGAGCTTTCTACCAGACCGGAAGATTCTATGGGCAGTGATGAGGATTGGGAAAATGCAACCAACGGACTGAAGAATGCACTGGAGGATCTTGGACTGGATTATGTGATCAATGAGGGTGATGGAGCGTTTTATGGCCCTAAGATCGACTTTCATTTGGTAGACTGTATCGGCAGAACATGGCAGTGCGGTACAATTCAGTTGGATTTCCAAATGCCGCAGCGCTTTGAAGCAGAATATATCGGCGCAGATGACGAGAAGCATACTCCTATTATGATTCACCGTGTATGTTTTGGATCGGTAGAGCGGTTCATTGGAATTTTAACAGAGCATTTTGCAGGCAAGTTTCCGACCTGGCTTGCTCCGGTACAGGTGAAGGTACTTCCGATTTCTGAGAAGTTCTTTGACTATGGAAAAGAGGTCATGGCAGAACTCAAGAAAAGCGGCATCCGCTGCGAGATGGATGAACGAGCAGAGAAAATCGGCTACAAGATTCGTGAGGCAAGGCTGGAGAGAGTTCCTTACATGCTTGTAGTTGGTGCGAAGGAAGAGGAAGCAAAGCTTGTATCTGTCAGAAGCAGATTCGCAGGTGACGAAGGACAGAAGCCGCTTACTGATTTCATTCAGGATATTCAGACTGAGGTTGCGGCAAGGGCAATCCGTGAGGAACAGCAGACCGAAGAAAATAAATAAATTTGTATAAAAGAATGGGCATTACAAATACTATAGCCATATGGAAAATTCCATATGGCTATAGTATTTATGGACTGAAAATAAACAGGAGGTGACGGTAATGGTCAATTTGGAGTGTAATGTGGATAGCTGTATTTACAATCAGAAGGAGCGTTGTGCAAAAGGGGCAATCAGTGTGCAGGGACGTGAGGCCATAACGATGTGTGACACATGCTGCGGCAGCTATGAAAAGAGGACAGGAGATGCGGCGAAGAACTCTTATCTTGCAAGCTGCGGCTGCGGTGAACCGAAAAGTTCAATACAGGTAGGCTGTGAGGCAGCACACTGTGTCTATAATGATCACATGAAATGTGGTGCTGAGAAGATCGGTATATCAGGATATGGAGCGTGTGATTGTGAGGAAACAGAATGCTCTACTTTCCGCACGAAGTAGGCTGTAACATCACGGGAAAACCGACCAGGTGAGCAAGGGATAGCAGAACGGAGATTTTTCAGGAGAAGATTTCCGTTCTGTATATGTCCTTGAAATTTGTGGATATCTGAATTATGATGGATAAAGAAAGATTTTTAGAAAGCTGCATTATCATGAGTGGAGACGAACAATGGCAAAATTATTTTTCAGATACGGAGCAATGGGAAGCTCCAAGACAGCCAATGCATTGATGGTGGAATATAATTATTATGAGCGCGGTAAGAAAGCGCTGCTGGCAAAGCCGCAGGTGGACAGCCGTGACGGAGACAGGATGATCCGGTCACGTATGGGGCTGGAGCGTCCCTGTATATTTGTAGAGGAGCTGACAGCAATGAGCAATGCTGAACTCCAAGAATATGATTGTGTGATTGTAGATGAGGCACAATTTGTGACAAAGTCTGACGTGGAATTTTTTCTGCATATCGTGGACGATCTGCATATACCGGTGATTTGCTATGGCCTTAGAACAGATTTTCAAAGAGAAGTATTTGAGGGCTCACTATGGTTGTTGGCCTGGGCAGATATTTTAGAGGAAATCAAAACAGTATGCTGGTGCGGACAGGGTGCAACCTGCAATGCACGCTACGATGAAAACGGGCGTATTATCAGAAATGGTGAACAGGTAGTGCTTGGAAGCAATGACAGATACATTGCCCTGTGCAGAAGGCATCATAAAGAGGGGGATTTTGGAAATATGTGACGAATGTCACGATTTGCAAAAAAGTAATGCATTTGCAATAGGATTATTGTATACTGGTAATAGTTTATAAATAACCGTTGAGGAGGATATGAGAATGAATTGTGAGAAATGTGGAGCACCATTAGAAGATGGAACAAAATTCTGCCCGTCATGCGGAGCAGCAGTAGAGACAGCAGAAGCAGCACCGGAGACAACAGCACCGGAGGCAGAGCCGGTTTATACAGCCCCTGAAAGCACAGTTGTGAACGCAGCACCGGTCAACAGCAATGCGGGAAACGTGTATAGTGAGGAAGCACCTCAGACAGGCAAGGGTCTGGCGATCGCATCCATGGTATGTGGTATTGCATCCATTGTTCTTTGCTGTTTTACATACTTTGCTTTGATTTTATCCATTGCAGCAGTTGTATTGGGAATCATCAGCAAAAAGAAAACGACAGAAGGCAGCGGCATGGCATTGGCAGGTATTATTACAGGAGCAGTCGGTCTTTTGATCGCATTGTTCTTCATCATTGTCGGAGCAGTTGCAGGAGCAGCATTTGGCGGCATGAGCCCGGATGAGATTACACAGTACATTGAAAATCTGTAATTCATGATATCATGAAAGAAAATGCAAACAGGGAATTTTATTTTCTTGGCAAGATTGCACTTGTGATTGGAATTGCAGGTGCAATTGTGTTTTACAGCTGCGGAGAGTCATTGGTGGAACGATTTCCGGAGTGTCAGCTGAGATCACTGACCGGATTGTATTGTCCGGGCTGTGGAGGAACGCATGCAGTTATGCTGTTACTGCGCGGTCATATCCTCGAAAGCTTTTGTGCTCATCCGTTTGTACCATACGCAGCATTGGTCTATGTGGTTTTTATGCTGAATATGCTGATCAGCAGACATGTGACTGCAATAAAAATCAAAGTAGTGAACATACTGCCATTCATCTATATCGGGATCGGCATCATACTGGTGCAATGGATTGTGAAGCTGATATGCCTGTTGGGATATGGATATTCGTGGATATAGATGAAGCAGTTATATAACAGAAGGAGGAACGAAGATGTTTTGTGAAAAATGTGGAGCGCAGCTGGATGACAATGCGCAGTTCTGTACCGCTTGCGGCGTACAGATTACAAAAAAGGAAGAAGCAAAGACAACAGAACAGTTTGAAAATGTAACCGGTTCAGCAGAGGTAGTCAATGAAATTCCGAACGCCGGGAATGCAAACACAAATCATGCAGGAAACACAGGAAATGCAGGAGGCTACGGACAGCAGAACTATCAGCAGACTCCGCCGCCGTACCAAAATGGTGGCGCATACACACCAAAATCCAGGATGGCAGCAGGTCTTTTGGGTATCTTTTTGGGAAGTCTCGGAATACATAATTTTTACTTGGGCAATACGAACCGCGCTTTGATTCAATTGTTGGTGTGTATTATCGGTGGGGCGATTACCTGCGGACTGGCATCGGCAGCAATGTGGATCTGGGGCTTGGTAGAGGGGATTCAGATTTTGTCCGGCACAATCACGACAGATGCGCAGGGACATCCATTGGTAGACTAGAAATATACGATATACGTTTTACAAAGGGGAAAATCTTCGGATTTTCCCCTTTTATTATGGTACGCATGGCGGCACACATTTCTTGAAATATCTGAAATATGCGATCTGAAATATGTTTGTGATTTTTGCT
>CAZABT010000018.1:0-35525 GCA_964483395.1 uncultured Lachnospiraceae bacterium | reverse complement strand
TACGACCACGTGCCTGAGATGCTTTCTGCTGTCCTGTATAGAATGAATGACACTTAGAACAGATTTCAACGTGGATATCTTCCTTTGTTGAACCGGTTACAAATGTATTGCCGCAGTTGCAGGTTACAGTTGCCTGATGATAATCAGGATGGATTCCTTCTTTCATTTCTTTCACCTCTTTCTATGCACACAATGCTGTTCTTCAAGCATATCGGTGCTAATCTATATCAAGATTCTTTATTTATAAAGTTACACTGAATCATCCACAGGATAAACAGCCTAGTTATTGTAACACAGGTCTTTCATGAAATCAAGTCTTAAACTACATAAATCTGATTTTCTTTACCATATCAACAAATTCTCTGTTGTTTCTGGTTCGTACAAACATATCAAGAATCTTCTCTACTGCCTCATCAGCCTTCATGCCATTCATAGCCTTACGCATGACATTAATAGCCTCAAGCTCCTCTGCATCCAGTAAAAGGTCATCTCTTCTGGTTCCTGATTTCGGAATATCAATTGCGGGAAATACGCGTTTTTCGGACAGCTTTCGGTCAAGCACCAGTTCCATATTGCCTGTGCCCTTGAACTCCTCATATACCACGTCATCCATTCTCGAGCCCGTTTCAACAAGTGCTGTTGCAAGGACTGTCAGACTGCCGCCCTCTCTCATCTTTCTTGCTGCTCCGAAAAATCGCTTCGGCATATGCAGTGCTGCAGGATCAAGACCACCTGACAAGGTTCTGCCACTGGGTGGAACCGTCAGATTATAGGCTCTGGTCAGTCTCGTAATAGAATCCAACAGGATTGTAACATCCTTCTTATGCTCAACAAGGCGCTTTGCACGTTCGATTACCATTTCCGATACACGCTTGTGATGCTCCGGCAGCTCATCAAAGGTTGAATAGATGACCTCAACATTATCTCCCTGAATTGCCTCCCTGATATCTGTGACCTCCTCAGGCCGCTCATCTATCAGCAAGATGATCAAATGCATATCCGGGCTGTTTCTAAGAATGGATTTTGCCACATCCTTCAGCAAAGTCGTTTTACCGGCCTTAGGCTGTGACACGATCATACCACGCTGTCCCTTACCAATCGGAGAAATCAGATCCATGATTCTCATTGCAACACTTCCACCCGGTCGTTCCAGACGCAGTCTCTCATCCGGAAAGATTGGTGTCAGATCCTCGAAATTTCTGCGGTTGCTGAGTTCTGCAGGGGTGTAGCCGTTAATGCTCTTCACAAAAAGCAATGCTGCAAACTTATCATTCTGCCCCTTGATTCTTGTATTGCCACAAACGATATCTCCTGTCTTCATGCCAAATCTTCTAATCTGGCTTGGAGCTACATATACATCATTCTCGCCCGGCAGATAATTTGCGCAACGGATAAACCCATACCCATCCGGCATAACCTCCAGGATACCGTTTGCCTGAACGCCACTGTCCAGATTCTCCTTGTCCTTGGAAATTTCGTTGCCATCTGCCGCTCCTGAAACATCCTTTTTTTCTGCCGCCCCATTTTCATTCTTATCTTGTGCATCAATTTTCTTTTTAACGGTTGTGTCACCCGCTGCCTCGGATATTTCTGTCTTTTTTACAGCCGCATCCTTTTCATCTTCCTGAAGCATTGCTTCCACTACATCCGCCTTCTTCATTGCAGATGTCCCTTTGATCCCTCTTGCCTTTGCAAGATCCTTGAGTACGCTTAGAGACAGACTCTCGTACTTCTCTCTCATCATAAATTAACCTCCACTGTTGTTTCACTTCGTCAAAAAATAAACCTATTAAAAAAATACATTACAAAACTTTTCTTCAAACATTCCTATAAAATAAAATCATATCATTTAATCAATATTTGCTTCCGGGATTCATAATCTGAATAGATTAACGAATATTACTCGCCATTTACAGGTTTGATTATACTATAACAAAAATAATAAAGCAAGACATTCCATTTGATTTTCTTGATTTACCTGTCTGATTATTATAAAATAGAAGAGAGGTGATAATATGACTGACCCATTGACCCAATACAAACTGATCGTTCTGTACATGCTGGAGCGTGTGGACTTTTCCCTGACCAAGGCTCAGGTCTTTGACTTCATTTTGGAAAAAGGATACACAAATTATTTTACCCTCCAGCAAGTCGTATGCGAACTTATAGATTCTGATTTAGTATCCTCAAAGTCCGTTCGGAACAGTTCCCATCTTTCCATCACTGAGGAAGGAAGAAATACATTGTCTTACTTTGGAAACCGCATTTCATCTTCCATCAAGGAAGATGTGGACGCATATTTTAAGGATAAAGAACTGGAGCTGCGCAACGAAGTTGCAGTACAGTCCACCTTTTATAAGACCACCGGTAATGATTACGCCGCACATCTGGTTGCCAAGGAAAAGAAGTCCGATCTTGTGGACATTACCATTACTGTCCCGACAGAGGATTCTGCCTCCCACATCTGTGAAAACTGGCAGAAAAAAAGTCAGGAAATCTATGCTTATCTGATCGAGCAGCTCATGTAATCCTAAAATGATTACTTGGCTGCTTCTTTTTTCAGCCACTGCATATGCTCTTTAATCTTCTTCTCATATCCGTTATCCGACGGCCGATAGAATTCCTTCCCGGTCAATTCATAGGGTAAATACTGCTGCTTCACATAATGCTTTGGATAAAGATGGGGATATTCATAACCCACACCATGTCCCAGCTTTGCTGCGCCCTTATAGTGTGCATCCTGCAGATGCGTCGGTATTGTAACATTCTTAGTCTCTTCGACCGCCTGTGTCGCATCAAAAACCGCATTGCATGCCGCATTGCTCTTGGGCGCTGTGGCAATATAAGTCACCGCCTGTGACAAAATAATCTGAGACTCCGGCATACCGATCCGTTCTACGGCCTGTGCGGCACTGACTGCCACAGTCAATGCCATGGGATCTGCATTGCCCACATCCTCTGACGCACAAATCATGATCCGGCGTGCTATAAAAGTAACGCTTTCTCCTGCATACAGCATCTTTGCCAGATAATAAACTGCCGCATCCGGATCAGAGCCACGCATGCTCTTGATAAAGGCTGAAATCGTATCATAATGATTATCACCGGTCTTATCATATCGGATGACTCTCTTTTGAATACATTCTGATGCAACATCTAACGTAACATGAATCTTACCGTCCTGTGACCTGTCGGTCGTCATAATACCCAGTTCTATCGCATTCAGGGCATTACGGGCATCTCCATTTGAAATATCTGCAAGAAAGTCCAGTGCATCATCATCTATTTCCGCCTGATAAGCACCCATGCCCTTTTCCTCATCATAGACTGCTCTGGTCAATATCGTTCTGACATCCTCTGCTGACAGAGGCTTCAATTCAAAAATATTAGAACGTGAAATCAAAGCTCCATTAACCTCAAAGTATGGATTTTCCGTTGTCGCACCGATCAATACAAGTGTTCCGTCCTCTACAAAAGGCAGCAGATAGTCCTGCTGTGCCTTATTAAAACGGTGAATCTCATCCACAAAAAGAATGGTCTTCTTACCGTACATGCCCAGCGTCTGCTTTGCCTGCTCCACAACCACCTCCATATCCTTCTTGCCCGCTATGGTTGCATTGATCTGCTTAAACTCAGCACTGGTTGTATTGGCAATCACCTTGGCAATCGTCGTCTTGCCTGTCCCCGGCGGTCCATAAAAGATGAGTGAACTGAGCTTATCTGCCTTGATGGCACGATAGAGCAGCTTGTCCTTACCAAGAATATGCTGCTGTCCGACAATCTCCTCCAGTTTGGCAGGCCGCAGCCTTGCAGCAAGAGGAGAATCCTTTTCCATATTATTTTCTCTGACGTAATCAAATAAGTCCATCACACTACTCCAATAGCAATTCATCTACTGTAACAAGGTCATAGCCCTCTGTCAGCAGATAATCCACAATATATTCTGTTGCCGTTACTGTTTCTGCATAATAATCATGCATTAATATTATATCATTTTCCTTCACATTATCCACCACTTTCTGATAGGAATTCATACTGTTCTGCGTCTTCCAATCCAGTGTATCCAAAGTCCACATAACCGGCAGCATATCCGTGCAGTCACTCAAAATCGTTTTCCATTCTCCAAACGGCGGACGGAAGAACATCGGCCTGACTCCGGTTGCCCGTTCTATGGCATCTGATGTTTTGCATAACTGCAGGCAGGCATCTGTCGGCGCAAGTTTGCTCAGATCTATGTGATCATAAGTATGGTTGCAGATCAAATGTCCCTCCTCCTGCATTCTTTGAAGCACCTCAGTCCGCTGTTCAACATTTTTCCCAATCACAAAAAAGGTGGCTTTCGCCCCCTTGTTCTTCAAAACATCCAATATCTGATCAGTATACACCGGATGCGGACCATCATCATAGGTGACTGCTACCTTCGGCTTTGTTTCGGCATATGCATCTCTCGCCGCCACATCCTCCGGCTGTGCTGCATCACTATGGAAAACGGTAACGCGCTCACTTCCGCCCTTTGCATTTTCCCAAACCAACCATATTCCAAGCAGCATATTTGCAATCAGAAGTACGATACATCCCCTCCGCATCACACCTGCACCTCATTTTATGGGATACTCTGTTCAATATATGCCCCGAAGCCGTGAAAATTGCAGAGAAATGCTAAACAAATTTCCTCTTTTCCTGATCATAATGATAGTTGATCGAATCCAGCTTCTTGCAAAGCTCTTCCTGGTTAATCTCCAAATCCTCACACATCGCATCCAGACTGTCATAATAATCACGTAATTTCAGATTTGTGAAGCTCAACAGCATCACCGGATCCTCTGGTATCATGTCATACCCTCCGTACACTTTTCTTATAGATGATGTGACCGGTCACCACCTGCACGCCTTTGTAATACCGCTCTCCGCAGATTTTCTTGAGCAACGTTTTAATACAGGTTTCTGCCATACGCTGCATACCGACTTCATAGGTTGTAATCGCTTCCTGAGTTGTTTCCTCCAGTGAATAGTTATCATAACCTACTACCGATATGTCCTTAGGCACTTCCAGTCCTCTTGTCTTCAGCTTATTCACCAGTCGATAGGCTACCACGTCACAGTTGCAGGCAAATGCAGTCGGCAGTTCCTCCGGCAGTATCATATCCAGCAAAGCCCCGTCACCATCTTCTCTGTCCGGGATGATCCACTCCGGACGCGGTGACAGTCCCTTTTCCATCATGGCCTTCAAATACCCCAGATATCGATCTGTAATGGAACTGGTAGATAGAATTGTCCCAACAAATCCAATCTTGGTATGTCCCATCTCCAACAGATAATTCGTAAGCTGATACATTCCATGGAAGCCGTCAGAAATAACGGTATCGTATTCTGATTTTCCGAGATAATAATCCAAAAAGATGACTGGAACAGTTCCATTTTCTGCAATCAACTCTGTGTATGGATTATCTGCCTGTCCCAATACAATCACACCATCTACCTTATGATCCAGTATCATATTGGGAAAGATGCAGTTTTTCTCGTCTTCAATAGAGATCAGTTCTAAAATCCCGTAATATCCTCTGCAGGATAGAACATTGACCAAATGCTCATACAGACTCCAATAAAATGAATTGTTTCCAACAAAACGCTGCGGCAGCAATACCCCTATGTTTCCGGTTCCGCCGGCTCTGCTTTGTTTCACTACGGAAGGAGATACATAACCCAACTCCTCCGCTGTCTGTTTGATTCGTTCCTTCATTTCCTCACTGACGCCGCCCTTGCCTGCAAGAGCCTTGGACACCGACACGGTGCTGACTCCCACAACCTTGGCAATGTCGGCCAGTTTCACTGTTTTTGCCATTTATCTGTTTTCCTCTTCTGTCTATACTTTATGTCCCCGGCCGCTCCTAATAGGTATCGCTCAAGGAACGAATCACCAACTGCTGCTCCAGATCCCAGCCACTCTGTATCGGCTGTGCATCCAGCGTTGGATAGCGTATCTCCGCCTTCTTTAAGGTAATGACCTTTTCCCGCTTACTGGACAGATTGAAATAATTCTCACTGAATATACCGTCTGCCTGTTTCAAATCCAGTTCTACAAACAAGACCAGTGAGCTGCTCACCATACGAATCACATATTCGTCCGTCACCTCTATAATAGAGTAGGAAATTGAAGTCTTCTCAAGCTGAAGATGCTTGTATGGAACGAACGTTTCTATTTCTTCCGTCACCTTACCATCCTCATCTTCAAAGGATGCCTCTGCGAAAACAGAATCCTCTCTGTCCTCGATCAATTCCGCAAAATCAATTTCACATACACATTCTGATTTCAGAGGGTCTACCTCGATTTCAAAGGTTTCTTCAAACTGCACCACAAAGTTCATGGTCTGCAGCTTCAGCACTACCTTGCGCTTCTGCGGCTTCCTTGTCTCATTTGCCACATATACAGAAACGATGGTACCCTTACGCACTATAGAGCCAGCCACCGGAGCGAAAAATCCTGCAGCCATATACTGCAGCGGCTTCCAACGTCCAAAATAATCAATACTTGCCCAGGATGCAACCGGCCAGCTGTCGTTCAGCTGCCAATAAAGTGCTCCCATGCAGCGTCCCCTGTTACGTCTGAAATGCTCTACACCATATTTCACGGCAATTCCCTGCAAAATCTGAGTCACATACAGCAAATCCTCAAAGTTCTGCGGATACAGAAAATTCTCAGATAAATAATATAGCAGCTTTCCATTTGCCGACTCATTCTTTTGATGGCTTTCCATCACCTTAGAAAAGATATTTCGGTCACCTTCCTCCGTAAAAGTCTTGATCGTCTTAATCGAAGGAAATGACTGGAATCCGAATTCCGAACAGAATCGGAAATAGTGATTGCCATAATCGCTGAACGGCAGTTGCCCGTGCCACACTGCCCAATAGTGACAGTCTCCTCTGTTCTCATCATCCGGATGATCAAAATGACCCCCTGAGGACGGAGAGGATGGCCAGTAGATACGCTGCTTGTCCGCAGCCAGCACTGCCTTTGGTAATATTTCTTCAAACTGTTTAATATAATCCTTCTTCAATGCTTCTGAATGATGCATGATCTCCGGCCAGTGATCCCAGCCGCTCTCGATCTCATTATTTCCGCACCACAGACCAAGCGATGCATGATGCCGCAGACGCTTCACATTGTCTGTCGCCTCAGCTGCAATGTTCTTAGAAAAATCATCTGTCACATCATATACATTACATGCAAACATCAGATCCTGCCATACAACGATTCCATACTCATCACACAGATCGTAGAAATCATCGGAGGGATAATAACCGCCGCCCCATACACGAAGCATATTAAAATTAGAACGGATACACGCCTTTAGCAGATAATCAATTTTCTTCTTTGTAATAAATGAATAGATCGTATCCTCCGGAATATAATCCGCTCCCATGGCAAAGAACTTGACTCCGTTGCACATAAATGCAAATTCAGAGCCCCATTCATCATGCTCCATGCTGACAGTCAGTGTCCGCAAGCCGATACGATAGGACTTGGCATCCCACTGATTGCCGCTTTCGTCAAAGGCAAATACAGTCAGCGTATACAGCGGGTGTGCTCCAAAGCCATTCGGCCACCACAGCTTTGGATTGTCCACCTCAATATAAAGATGTGCATCGTTTTTCTCTATCGTCTGGCTGGTTGCCAGAATTCTTCTTTCCGGAGTCTCCAATTCTGCATGAATCACATAATTGGCCTTACGAAAGGTTTCAGTTTCCACATTGATTTCGATTCCGACCTTATCCTCCTCATGATGCTGCAGGATTTCCACATCCTTCAGACGCACCAGAGAATAGCCGACCAGATTGATGTCTCTCCAAATACCCATATCCGGTATCTGTGCACCCCAATCCCATCCAAACATGCAATGTGCCTTCCGGATAAACTGGTTTCCCTTCATGCAGCCGCTCGGAATACAGGTAATGTCCTTTCCCGGCCCGGTGCGATAACTGTCTATGTACGACAGTGGTGAGGTGAACTCAATATTGATAAAATTGATACCCGCACGCAGAAAATTCTTAACGTCAAAACTCCACGTCCGATGCATGTTATTTGTCCTGCCCACATACATTTCATTGATATAAATCTTTGCAATGGTATCAATGCCCTCACAAACTAGACGAATTCTTTCCTGCTCAAAAAGTTCCGGCAGCACCTCGAATTCTCTGTAAAAGAAAAAGTCCTTTCTGGAGATTTCTCTTGCTTTATATTCATTCAACCGATAAAACGGATCCTCAATCCTTCTCTGCAAAATGAGTGTAGACATGACAGACCCCGGAATCGCCGCATCAAAATACTTTTCCGTGCCCTTTTCATTCATGACCCAATTGCCGTTCAATGTCTGATATATCATCCTGTTTGTCCTCTCGTATTAACTCTTTTTAACCTGTTTTAACTATATTTTAATCTATAGCGTTTGTCAATCGGTTTCACACAAAAACCTTACCTTTCCATATCCTCTTGCCAACTATAAATTCACACATTTTTCACAGAAATTTGCAATTCTCATCACAAATGTTTAATATAGTCTAGAAGTGTTAAAATTCAGCATGAAAGGGTGAAATCATTGATTGAAGTAAGCAATCTCACAAAAAAATACGGGAAGCATGAAGCTGTAAAGGATTTGAGCTTCCGCGTGGAAAAAGGACAAATTTATGGTTTTCTCGGTCCAAACGGTGCCGGTAAATCCACAACCATGAATATCATTACAGGGTATCTGTGTGCTACGGAGGGCACCGTCACCATCAATGGACATGATATATTCAAAGAACCGGAAAAAGCCAAGGAGAACATCGGTTACTTACCGGAGCTGCCGCCGCTTTATCAGGATATGACTGTTTTGGAATATATGAAATTTGTAGCAGATTTAAAGAAGCTGAACAAAGCCTCCCGTGCTGCGATGATACAGGAAGCCATGGAAATGACTGGTGTTGCTGACGTCAGCGGGCGCCTGATTCGCAATCTTTCCAAAGGATATCGGCAGAGAATCGGATTGGCACAGGCAATCCTCGGTTACCCTGAAATCATTATCTTAGATGAGCCTACCGTTGGACTCGACCCGAAACAGATCATTGAAATTCGTGATCTGATCAAAAAGCTCGGCGAAAGCCATACCATTATTCTGAGTTCTCACATTCTGTCTGAGGTCAGTGCTGTATGCGACCAGATATTGATCATGAGCAAAGGACATCTTGTAGCCAATGATACACCTGAAAATCTTGCTAAACTGCTAAAAGGAAATCATTCCATCTCCTTACTGGTAAAGGGTACCGAATCAGACATCTATTCTATCCTGCAAAAGCTGGAGCAGATCGAAGACTTTTCCGTAGCCGCGAAACCGGATTCCTCTTTATGTCAGGTTTCCGTCAGCCTTGCAGACCGCTCTGAAAATGCTATCGCAGAGATTGAGGAAGCCATGTTCTATGCACTTGCAGAGGCTCGGATGCCGATTCATGAAATGAAGACCACTCATGCTTCACTTGAAGATGTTTTCCTGGAACTGACCTCCACAGATTATGTACCTGAGACGGAAGCAGTAACAGAAGCAGAACCCGTTTCCGATTCCAATACTGTAATTACGGAAGAAAAAGAACAAAAGACAGAGGAGGCAACCGATCATGCTGGCAATTTATAAAAGAGAACTCCGTTCGATATTTCACTCTGTCATTGGATATGTATTCATGGCAGTTATCATGTTTTTCACTGGACTGTACTTTCTGGCAGTCAATTTGGGCAGTGGCTATCCCTATTTTGCTTATACCCTGTCCTCCATTGTTTTTATAACCATGCTGGTCATTCCGATTCTGACCATGCGCATTATGACGGAAGATAAAAAGCAGAACACAGATCAGCTGCTCTATACCGCACCTGTTTCCATCGGAAAGATCATTGTTGGAAAATACCTGTCACTGCTTACAACATTTCTGATTCCGCTCGCAATCATGTGCCTGTATCCGCTCATTCTGCTGACCTTCGGTTCTGTTCCAATGGCTGAGACCTATACGGCAATCTTTGGGGTTGCACTATTTGGGGCTGCCTGCCTTGCCATAGGTATGTTTATGTCCTCCATTACCGATAATCAGATTGTCGCTGCCATCCTGACACTGGTCATGCTGTTCATCGGCTATATGATGCAGGGTATCACAGGGCTGCTGTTTACGTCCGAAAATATTTTCACCAAAATATTGCACTGCTATGATATTTCCTCACATATTACAAGCTACTTCAGCGGTTCCCTCAGTCTGAAGGACACTCTTTATTTGATCACTCTGGTCATATTATTTCTGTTCTTTACCTATCAGGTCGTACAGAAAAAACGATGGAGTGTTGTCACAAAACGTATCAAGCGCGGAGCCTTCAGCACCGGTCTGATCATTGCCGTAACCGCAGTTGCCGTACTTGCCAATTACGGAGTTGGTCTGATCCCTGACAGTTATACTGTATTTGATGTGACAAAGGAACAGCTTTACAACATTTCAGATCAGACGAAGGATATTCTAAAAGCACTGGATGAGGATATTACGCTCTATGTAACGGCATCCGAGTCAACACAGGATGAAACCATTGCAAGAACCTTAAATCAATATGCCGACAACTCCTCACATATCAAGATCGAGTACAAAGATCCTTCTTTATATCCGAACTTTGCGAGCAGCTATATAGACGGCGAGTTGACCGGCAACAGCATCATCGTAGAAAGTGCCAAACGGTACAAGACCATCGATTACAACAGTCTGTTTGTAACAGAAATCGACTATTCGACTTATCAGCAGAATGTAACCGGTTATGATGCAGAAGGTCAGCTGACCAGTGCCATTGATTTTGTCACCAGCGATTCTCTGTCTAAAATGTATGTCATTGCCGGACACAATGAACTGGATCTGCCTGCCGGCCTGACCTCACAGATCGAAAAGGAAAATATTGAAACAGAGACCATCAATCTGTTTGATTATGATGTCATACCTGAAGATGCTGCATGTGTCTTCGTGGCCGCTCCTACCACGGACTATACCAAAGAGGATGCCGAGAAACTGCTGACCTATCTGGAAGCAGGCGGACATGCAATTGTCATCAATTCATGGAACGAGACCGACATGCCGAACTTTGATTCCATTTGGGATGCCTATGGCATTCATCTGGCTGACGGTATCGTAGTAGAAGGTGATCCTGCACATTATCACCAGAATCCGTATTACCTTCTGCCTGAAATATCAGGCGGCGCGATCACCTCTTCGCTGTATGGCAATAACAGATATATATTTATGCCTTATGCACAGGGAATTACGACCGACGAAAATCCTCGTGATACATTGACCATCAACAGAATCCTAACCACCTCTGATCAGGCCTACCTAAAGACCGATCCTTCCAATATGAGCACCTACGAAAAGGAAGACGGTGACATAGACGGCCCGTTTGCAGTCGGAGTCTTTGCAACAGAGCCGGTCGGCGAACAGGAAACAAGAATTCTGTACCTGACCACGGAAAATCTGCTGCAGGATGAGGTGAATGCTACCGTAGCCGGTGCAAACTATGAGCTTCTCATGAATGCTGTCAGCAATATGGTTGAGCATGAGGTCACCATATCCATCCCTGCCAAGGATTATCAGCTTGAATCCTTGACCGTACCGAGATCCAGCTTTTATCTCTGGGGCTTGATCACATTGTTCCTCCTCCCGGTTGGACTGCTTGTTTCAGGCATCATCATCTGGGCAAGGCGCAGAAAATATTAAAAGCAAATGCCGATTAGAATGTGCGCCCCGCCGGGCGCACGGTTTCAAAATGAAAGAGCACTATATGCGTTTCCCCTACGCATACAGTGCTCTTTCATTTTCCCATTGTTTGTTTCATTAAAATTTCTATTTTCATCTCCCCAGATGAACCGCTGCTGCGGCATTGTAAAACATTGTGCTACAAATTGAAACCGTGATTCGAAAAGGCTTCCATATTTTTTCTCTGCCATTCCCGATAATCATTCATTTCCTGATGCTGCTCCAGCTTAATCAATACCAGCAGCACTCCGAATACAACTGCAGCCACCCAGCACAGTACGTATGATATCGTACTCGCACTGATTAAATATAGTACCAACGCCACCACTAACAATATCCCGCTCGCCTCACACACCCGAGTTCCCGGCTCAGATATATTGAGCTTGATATTCATATGTGACAGCCTGTAATACCCGTGTTTCACTGACCTGATGATGTTCCTCCTGAGTTTTTTGTACATCCTCTTGCGTTTCTTCCTGCTCATCATAGGTAGTCCCCTCCAAATAATTAATCTGACACTTATGTATTTCCAAAAGCTTTATAAGCTCTGACTAACAGTTCCCTGACTTCCTCCTCGGACAGCTCTATTTGATGATTCGCCACATTCGCCGCAATCCCATGTGTAAAGATCCAGATCATCGCAGAAAGCTCGTCCTTTCCTTTTTCATGCAGATTGTCCATTCCCGGCAGGCCATCAAAAATGCAGTATCCGGTTTCTTCTTCCATAACCGTAGTACACAGCAATTGAAACAAGTTCTCCTCCTGCTTAGCCAGTTCAACATAGGACATTCCCATTTCTGTAACCGTCTTCGCTGTCTTCGTCACCTGTGTAACAAAATAACTCTGTATTTCCCTGCACAAATCCTGTCGAAGCATTTCCATATTTTCGTATACACGGAATATAGGCTGAGTAGAACATTTCAACCCATCTGCCAAGCTTCTTGCAGTTATACTGTCAAAGCCATTTTCCCTCGTCATGGCAAATGCCTTATGCAGTATCATATCCTTTCCAACTCTGACCTTAGGAGGCATACCCGTATCCCTTCGCACTGTGACTTCACTGTTACCCATTATATACAATGATAAGTCTATTAAAAATCAGACTCAGATACAGCTTGTACATGTAACATAGTTATATATCCTTGTTACGCAACGTGGTTGTGTAACGTGGTTGTGTAACATAGTTACGCAACTCGGTTATGTAACACTGTTATTGTACATTGGTTTATTGATTATGTCAACCCTAAGTCTACAAAAAATAGAAAAAAATAACTGCATTGCACTTTTACATGCAAGCAGTTATTGTTCTGTGATTCCTATTTACGAATCAAGATAGCCCCAGCCGTCCACGTCAAATATACCCTGTGTCAGAACCCGCAGTGACGGAATGACCGGAAGGCTCATAAACGAGAGCGTCATAAACGGATCATTCTCTTTAGCCGCCCCCTGTTCATAGGCTCTTTCCTTGGCCGCATTCAGCTTCCGATTGGTTTCTGCAAGGCTGTCATCACTTATGATTCCGGCAATCGGAAGGGGCAGAAGCGCCGTCGCTGTTTCATTTTCCACAACCACAATGCCGCCTCCTAAATCAATCAGTGCATTGACCGCAGCCGCCATCTCCTTCTCTGATACACCTATTACAATGATATTATGGGAATCATGTGCAATACTGGTTGCAACAGCACCTCTTTTCAGTCCATAACCGGTAATCAATCCAACTCCGATATGCCCTGTATGATGATGTCTCTCCAGCACGGCAATTTTCAACAAATCTTTGTCTGTATCAATTCCGGCAGCCCTGCCACAGTTCTTTGTGATAATCTGACCGGGAACCATACCAATCAACGGAAGCTCTCCTTCTTTGTTAAAATCCGAGGCTGTTACATGATCCACATGAAAAGTATGCAATGCCTTCTGCTGCAATGCTTCCTCCACAACAGGCACATTGAAATCACATATATGACCATCATATACAATTTCTCCGCCATGAATGACCATCTGTACAGCAAACTCCTGCAGACTATCTACCGCAATCAGATCCGCCCGGTAGCCGGGTGCAACAGCACCTCGATCCCGCATGCCAAAATAAGCAGCGGCATTTTTGCTCGCAGCACAGACCGCAGTAATCGGATCAATTCCACCCGCAATGGCCTTGCGCACGATATAATCAATGTGACCCTTTTCCAACAAGTCACTCGGATGCTTATCATCCGTTGCAAACATACAGCGATCAGCAGCACCGGAATGCAGCAGTGGCAGCAATGCATCCAGATTCTGCGCGGCAGTTCCCTCCCGCATCATGATATACTGACCTCGTTCAGCCTTCTTCATAGCGTCCTCAAGCGTCGAGCACTCATGATCAGAGCCTACTCCTGCTGCAACATAGGCATTCAGTTCATAGCCTGACAAAAATGGAGCATGACCATCAATCACTCTGCCATAATTCTGTGCATCCGTCATTTTCTGCAAAACAGTCTCATCGCACTGCACACAACCGACATAATTCATCAGCTCAGCCAGTCCCAATACACGTTCTTCCCGATATAACGGCTCTATATCCTGTGCAGTCAGCTCTGCACCGCTCTCATCCAAAGGAGTTGCCGGTACACAGGAGGGCAGCATCACGTAAACTGTCAGCGGAAGCCCTTCGCTTGCCTCCAGCATATATCTGACACCATCCACGCCCATAACATTTGCCAGTTCATGCGGATCGCATACCACAGTTGTCGTGCCGTGAGGAAGCACCGCCTTTGCAAATTCTGCTGGTGCAACTGCGGCACTCTCAAGATGAATATGTCCGTCAATCAGACCCGGACAAACGATTTTCCCCGTCATATCCAGTTCCGTTCTTCCCTGATACTGTTCCGAGATTCCGACAATCATACCATCTGTTACTGCAATGTCTCCCGTCATCAATTTCTTGGTAAACACATTGACATAGGATGCGTTTTTCAGTACCAGATCCGCCGGCTCTTTGCCAAGTGCCGCTGCTATTACATGCTTTTTATTTCCTGCCAAATCAGAACACCTCTTTCCATTAACGATCCTCTCTGAAATATGCATTGCCCAAGGACATGGGCGGCTGCTGTTCCCTCTTCTTTCTGAGACTCGTGATTACCAGCACAATCAGAGTGACAATGTAGGGAAGCATCTTAAATAACTCCTGTGAACTTCTGGTCAGTCCAGATACATAGAAATACATCCAATACAACGTACCGAACAGATAAGCACCCCAGATTGCCTTTCTCGGTTTCCATGTCGTAAAGATTACAAGTGCGACCGCCAGCCAGCCCAGCTTTTCAATACTGCCGTCATTTGCCCAGGTTCCCTTTGTATAATCCATCACATAAAACAGCCCGCCAAGTCCTGATATTCCAGCTCCGATGCAGACAGCCAAATACTTATACAGCGTAACATTGATTCCCGCTGCATCTGCCGTAGCCGGACTCTCTCCAAGGGCACGCAGGCTCAGGCCCTTTCTGCTCTTCAGCAAAAAGTGCTGCAAAACAAACGCAAGAATAATGATCATATATACCATAAATCCATAAGAGAAAAAAATCTTTCCAATATAGCCCCAGCCGGACAATCCCAGAATTGACTTTCTGTATATGGCACTTGTGACCGGTACGGAAATCTGGCCGACACCTCCTGCCAGCTTATTCAAAGAACCTCCAAAGAAATTCCCGATGCCGGAACCAAATATCGTAAGCGTCAAACCTGTTACATTCTGATTGGCCCGCAGCGTAATGGTCAGAAAGCCAAAGATCAAACCTCCCAATGCCGCCGCTAAAAATGCACATCCAAAGGAAACGAGCAGACAGATGAATCGGTTAGGATTTTCAGCATGATTTTCATAAAAAAATGCCCCCGCCAATGAACTGATACCACCAATATACATAATTCCCGGTACACCAAGATTCAGGATGCCTGCCTTTTCCGTCAGAATCTCGCCTACACATCCGAACATAATCACTGTACCAAATACAATTGCCGCCTGAATCAGTGATACGATTTGATCCATATTATTTGCCCTCCTTCTTGTCCTTGCGACCCATGATCACCTTATAATTGCAGAAGAATTCGCTTCCAAGAATAAAGAACAGGATGATACCGGAAATAACATCCGATGCAAATTCATTCAAGGAAAACTGCGATGCAATTTCAGCCGCACCACGATCCAAAAATACGAGCAGCAGCGATATCAAGATCATGGTAAAGGTATTAAATTTTGCAAGCCATGCAACTATGATTGCCGTGAAGCCACGTCCGCCCACCGTATTTGTGGAAATCGTATGATCAATTCCTGCAACGCCAATGAAGCCAGCCAGGCCGCAGATTGCACCCGAGATCAGCATCGTGCGAATAATCACCCTCTGCGTACTGATACCGGCATACTTCGCGGTTTCCTGAGATTCGCCGACTACGCTGATCTCATATCCCTGTTTGCTTTTCTTCATGTAAAAATACATTCCTACCGTTACCAGCAAAGTCAGAATCACATTGAGCATATAATTCTTTCCCAAAATACTCGGAAACCAGCCTGCCATAGTTCTCTGGTTAATAATTCCCACAGAGTTGGAGCCAAACGGATTCTCCCACAGGGCAACACAATATGAAGTCAACTGCATCGCCACATAATTCATCATCAAGGTAAAAAGTGTCTCATTGGTGTTCCATTTTGCTTTAAAAACTGCAGGAATCAATCCCCAGACTGCACCGCACAGACAACTGGTAATCAACATCACGGGCAAAAGCACCGGCGTCGGCAGCTTATCCCCGAAGTAAATCATACAGCCTGCCGTGGCAATGCCGCCCATCAATACCTGTCCCTCTGCTCCAATATTCCAAAAACGCATCTTGAATGCAGGAGCCAGCGCAACACCGACTGTCAGCAAAAACATAGTATCCCTGACCGTAATCCACGTTCTTCTGGCAGCGGCAGAAGCACTCGCCCCACCGAATGCCCCCTGAAACATGGCACTGTAGACAGCAATCGGATTTAAACCGGTTACAAAATAAATAAATAAGGCACTGACCACCAAAGCAAGCAGAATGCCGGCAAGTCTGACTCCAATGGCCCTTTTGATTGATACGAAACCTCTTTTTGTGATTCTGAACAGCGGTTCACGTACCACATTATCCTCTTTACTCATTGCCTGCGTCCTCCTTCATATGCGTCATACGGAGACCGACTTCTTCCTTTGTAGTCGTCCTTCCATCCAAAATTCCATTGACCTTACCGCCGCATAACACCAGGATACGGTCAGACAGTTCCAGCAAAACATCCAGATCCTCTCCTACATAAATGACTGCAACACCCTTTTTCTTCTGTTCATTCAGCAGACGATATATTGTATAGGAAGTATTGATATCAAGCCCTCTGACAGCATAAGCTGTCATCAATACGGAAGGATTGGAGCCGATTTCACGTCCGACCAGAACCTTCTGTACATTACCTCCGGAAAGTGTCTTCACCGGAGTGGACAGATCCGGAGTAATAACCTCCAGCTCCTCTTTCACCTGTTCAGCCTTCTGCTTTGGATCTCTAAAATTCAGAAAAAATGAATGTCCGGTGTTATAATCCTTCAGCATCATATTCCCAGTCATTCCCATAGAACCCACAAGTCCCATTCCCAGTCGGTCTTCAGGTACAAAGGACAATATAATTCCCTTTTCCTTAATCTTTCTGGGATTCTCATCTATGATCTCAAAGGAAGCCTCTGCCCCGGGTGCATAATATGTAATGCTTCCGCCCTCTTCTACATGCTGCAGACCGGCGATTGCCTCCAGCAGCTCCTTCTGCCCACATCCGGAAATACCTGCAATACCAAGAATTTCACCACTATATACATCAAAATTGACATGGTCAAGTGCCAGCATACCATCTTTATTATAGCAGCTGATATTTCTGACCTCCAAACGCTTCTCCGGATTCACGGGCTCTGCCCTGCTGATGTTCAGCTCAACCTTTTTGCCGACCATCATCTCTGTCAAAGAGTTCTCTGTGGCTTCGGATGTATTGACTGTCCCCACATACTCTCCCTTTCTGAGTACCGTAACACGATCCGATACTGCAAGCACTTCATGCAGCTTATGTGTGATAATGACGATTGCTTTACCGTTCTTACGCATATTCTGAATCACTGCAAACAGCTTATCCGTTTCCTGCGGTGTCAGAACTGCAGTCGGCTCATCCAAAATCAGTATATCCGCGCCGCGATACAGCACCTTGATGATCTCCAACGTCTGTTTTTGCGAAACAGTCATATTATAGACCTTTTGTTCCGGATCCAGTTCAAAGCCATACCTGTTGCAGATTTCCATAATTTTATCTACAATGGCTTTATGATTCAGTTTTTCCTTTTCTTTCAGTCCCAGCACTATATTCTCTGCTGCCGTAAAAATATCAACCAGCTTAAAATGCTGGTGTATCATTCCGATTCCATAATCATATGCCTTCTTCGGTGACTGAATCGACACTGGAACCCCGTCCACACAAATGGTTCCGCTGTCCGGATAATAAATGCCGGAAAGCATATTCATAAGCGTTGTCTTACCGCTCCCGTTCTCACCCAGCAAAGATAATATTTCACCCTTTCGGATATCCATGCTTACATTGTGATTTGCTACCACTTCTCCAAAGGTCTTGGTTATATTTTTCATTTGAACGGCAATTCCAGACTCCATTGAAGTTCTCCTTTCACAACCCATAAATTTATTTCTTCTTCTTATCCTATCATAACCGACCTGCAAAAGAAAGATTTTCTGTCAGAAAAACAGGAATAATCATCAAAAAAAGAATACAAAAGGGAAGTCCGTTAAGACTTCCCTTTTGAAGCAATTCTATCACTCTGTCAACTAATTCAATTCTTTGATTCCATCAATACGAATGTCGAAGGAAGGAGCTGATCTGAATTCTGACTCATGGAAATAGCCATCCCAGATTGCATTCTTATCTTCAGCATCTGATGTGTCAAAGTTGCCTGTCAGGTCAACAACATATTCCTCAAGATTCTTTCCGTCTACAGTGAACTTTGATGTATCGAATACATGTAAGGAGCCGTCTTTGATAGAAGCCTCAGCCTTTGCAACTGCATCTGCTGTTCCTTCTGCACAGGAAGCGCCGAGCTCAGTGATTGCCACTGCATCCTCAGCATAACCCTTTGCCCAGTTCTGATCAATCTTCTCGCCCTTCATTGCTGTACCGATTGCATAAGTATAATATACAGACCAGTTATTGGTTGCACTGGTCAGTGCTGCATCGGGTGCTACGGAAAGCATATCTACATTATAGCCTACGCTGTATGCAACTGCTCCGCCATCAAGCGCTGCCTGTACTGCTGCCGGTGCGCCTGTTGAATCTGCATGCTGACCGATAATAACACAACCGTCAGACATCAGAGCCTTTGCTGCTTCGCCCTCTGCCGTAATATCGAACCATGAGTTTGTATAAGTAACTTCCATTGCAGCCTTTTCAAATACACTACGGATACCCAGGAAGAAAGCCGTATAACCTGATACAACCTCTGCATAAGGATAAGCACCTACGTAGCCTACCTTTACATTGCCGTCTTTATCATAGCCTGTTGCCGGAATCTTACCTGCAGCATCTAATTCTGCAATCTTCATACCTGCAACCACACCTGATACATAACGTGATTCATATACGTTTGTAAATGCATTGCAGAAATTGTCAAGACCACTGATTGCAGCTGTATCGCCTGTCATAGATACGAATGTTACATCCGGTACCTCTGATGCTGCCTGCTGCATATAAGTCTGATGTCCGTAGCTGTTTGAGAAAACAACGCTGCAGCCGGCATCAACCAAATCCATTGCTGCATCATAGCAGGTTGCATCCTCAGCGATGGTATATTTCCAAATCACCTGATTGTCTGCAACGCCCAAAGTCTTGCATGCTTCCTTAATGCCCTGAATGTGAGCATATGTATAGCCTTCATTCTCATCACCTACCAGAATAACACCGACCTTAAAATCAGCCGGAACTGCTGCTTCTGCTGCGGGTGCCTCCTCTGCAGCTGCCTCGTCAGCGGGTGCTGCTTCTTCTGTCGTTTCTGCTGCTGCCTCAGGTGCTGCTGTCTCTGTTGCTGCCTTACTGCCGCAGCCTGCAAGCAGTGTTGCTGTCATTGCTGCGCTGAGCAGTAAACTAAGTAACTTTTTCTTCATAACTTTCTCCTCCTGTATAATAGTGTTTCATCATTAAAAACAAACAGGAGCATCAATAATATATGCTCCTTTGCTTTTCACTATTAGTATATCAGCAAATTTTTTTCTGTCAATGAAAATTTCTTTTTAAGCCTTTTTAAGCCTTTTCAACGCCTTTCACTGCTTAATTGGCCGATAAATTGAAATACAGATGCTTTTGTTCCTCCTGCTGCACCATCATGGACAGACTGGCAAAATACACGATCTGCGAGTCAACTGCTCCCGTGGTGTCTATTGCTTCATCCTCCGGAGTCTGCAAAATCATCCGTCCGGAATAATTAAAATCAGCAGCGATACCGGCCAGCAGCTCCCTGACCCTGTTTTTCGGATAATCCGTTTCCCTGATCAACAGATGTTCCTGCTTCATCGTTACGACCGCATAATAAGTTCTGCCCTCCGGTGCCTTGACTGCAACGATTTTTCCGGAATCATTGATGTCACGATACATATATTCCAGTTCACGGCCTGTCCAGAAAATCCTTCCCGGCTTCGTGTCTACATATTGATGTCGAAGTGCTGCAAACTCCGAAAAAGAACAGTTCTCCATCCGCAGGCCTGCATCAGCCGCTGCATTCACAGATGCATATTCTGTCTCCCGTATATGTACCAAAGGATACATTCCCGCTCTTTCTACAATGTGTCTGGAGCTGATTCTGGAATTCACCACCGTTCCGCGGCAGCCCTCTTTCTTTGCTTTGTCCAGCAGAAAATACATTGTCTCTGTCACATATCCCCTGCCGCGGTACTTTGGAGAGCATGCTCCTCCGTACAGCAGCATGATTGGAAGGGCCTCGCTCTCTCCGGTGTTGAAATATGCCGGAAAATAATAAGCAGCTGCCACAATTCCCTCATCACCAATATAGACCCCACTGTATTCAGGAGTAAAATAGTACGTGAAAAACAGCTCTACATAATCCTCATCTTCAGGGAAGCACTCAACCCATATTCTTTTTAAATCCGGTATCATTTCATTTGTTGCATGTCTTACCATATGCAGTCCATCCTGTTATTCCGTAACCTTAAATGCAAGCATTGTAATATCATCAAACTGCTCAGCCTCACCCACAAAGCAATTTACATCTGATCTGATATAATGTATCATGTCTGCAACGCTCATATCCTTTGTGTCATTGGCTATTGCAAGCAGACGAGGATCAGAATACAATTCCTTTTCCTGATTCTGTGCTTCTGTGACACCATCCGTATAAGTATAGAACACATCGCCCGGAGCAAGCTGTATCTGATCCTGATGATACTTGATGGTATTCATTCCCGCAAGTACGAATCCGGGCTTTGTCTCCAGCCATTCAAAATCTCCATGATTTCTTCTAATCAGCGGACGGTTATGTCCTGCGTTTACGAAGGTAAACATATAGGTGTCCAGATCCAGCACTCCCATAAATGCCGTTACGAACATTCCCTGCTCATTGTTTTCACATAGCTGGACATTTGCGCATGTGAATACCTCTGCCGGTTCTTTTCCCATCTGTGCATGATTTTTGATCAGCGTCTTGGCAATGACCATAAAGAGGGCTGCCGGTACTCCCTTACCCGAAACATCTGCTATCACCACTGCCAGATGTCTGTTATCCACCAGAAAGAAATCATAAAAATCTCCTCCGACCTCTTTTGCCGGATTCATGGTCGCATAAATATCAAATTCGCTCCTGTTCGGAAATGGTGGAAAAATACATGGCAGCATGCTCGCCTGAATATTCTTTGCCACGTTCAGTTCCGCACCGATACGTTCCTTTTCTGCAGTTACCTTCTGCAGATGTTCAATGTATTGGTTGATATCCTCTTCCATCTTCTTGATAGAATCGGCCAGGATCTCTATTTCATCATTGGTCTTGATCTTCAGTCCGGAGATCCTGCTGTCCGTATGCTTGACTTCGTCCTTATCCTCCACAAATGCCGCCGTTGCATCCGCTATTTGCAGCAATGGCTTGATCAGGACTCTCCGCATCAGTATTGTACTGAGTACAATGCCGCCAATCGTCACCAGACCCATTACGATGCCCAATGTCTTCAGAAAATCGTAACGATCCTGCATCACATCATTCATGGATATATCCACACCGACGTATGCTACAAATTCACCATTGGAATCTGTGATTGGACAATACACCGAACACAGCCATCCATAGGTATCTGTATAATTGATTTCCGGTTGTGTTCCATTTTTATATGTTCCATCGTTCGTATAAGATTGAAAGGCATCATTCATCGGCACTTCATCACCCAGCTGATATGCATCCTCCGGTGTGTCCGCATCCATAATGTATCTGACAACCTTTTTATCCATATCCAACGCTTCAACATAAAGATATTTCACGTCGTTATTATTTCGGATGTCAAAAAGCAAATTCAATATCTCATCATATTGTTCATCCTTTTGCAGTGTATCGCAGTACGTCTTGATCTGATCCCCATCCAGCAGCCGGGTGGTTGTATTCCCGATGTTTTGTGTCAGTCTCCTGTAATGATCATCCATTGTGTTGGAATATGTCCGGTAGCTGATGTAAATGCCGCTTCCGATCAATGCAACGCTGATGATAAAAATAAAAAGTGTTGTCTTAAAATTGAGTGAAGATTTCATCCTGTGTTCTTTCATCCTGTGTTCTTTCATTTCTTTTGCCCTTTCTCATACGGTAATTCTGAGCGTGTTAAAGCCCTGATACCTTCTGTAGAAAAATTTTTTTGTTTTATTACGGACAATGTGAATGCCTATGTTATCCATAGCTTCCTCATCATCCATATCGCTCATTTTACGGCTTTTTACCTCAAATGGGTTAAAATACGAACAGTCATCCCTGATCGTCAGCACAAAATTCTGCTCCCCATCTGCCATCTCGGTATACATCGTAACCGCAATGTAGCTTTTCTGATCCGCGGAAAAGGCCTTTTCCATAATCATCCCACAGATCTCTTCCACAGCAAGCATAACATAATAAGTCTGTTTTGGATCGGCATGAAACCGTTCACAAAAATCACTTACACCGGAAAGAGCCCGCCCAAGGCCTTCTTCACGGCTGGTCACGGTCACGGAAATCCTGTCATCATTCTGAATGGTACCGAGCCCCAGCCAATCGCTTATCTTAAAATTATATAGAGAACAGCATACCAAAGTCAATAACTCTGTCGAAAAAAAAGTCCACCAGAAGCCAATTCCCGGAATCATCGAACAGCATAGGATACAGACCACCTGAGCAAAAAGCGAACGCAGCAGTACGATTGCCGCTCCCCTCCCGATATTTTCGCTTGCCTGATAGTAACAGCTCATCAGCACATTGCAAAAAGCAAATAGTATGCTGTATGCGTATCTGCGAATTGGAAGTGCTCCCACGCCACCCTGCAGTCCAAAAAAAGCCGCAACCGGTTCTGCAAAGAGCAAAAGTCCAACCACCACGGGTACCCCTATGAACAGCAAAGCCTTCATCGTAAGAACAAAGCATCCTTTGATAGCTTCCCGATTGCGTTCTCCGTAAAAGGTACTGACAAGCGGCTGCAGCGTAGAAGTTGCCGCATCTGCAATTGACATGACCACATAAGATACATTCATGACCACATTATAAATTGCAACATCTGACTGACCACCGACTTTGATCAAAATCTGATTGATAACAATCATGGTGATAAACTGAAATATGTATTGTGAGGAAGATGCAAAGCCTGTCTTATATGCCTTCCAGGCTTCCTTGAAATTAGGAGAAAGCTTTGTGAAATGTAAAATCGAGGAGTTTCGAAACAGCTTGGGCAGATAAATCAAAACCACGATTACCGTTCCAGCTACAGTTGCATATGCGGCTCCCTCGACTCCCATACCAAGACCCAATACCAAAATACAGTTCAGAGCAATATCCAAAAGATTTCCAATCACCATACCTGCTGTCGCAAGCTTCGGACTGTCATCAGAACGTACAAAGAAAAACAGCATATTTTTCAAAAAGAAAAAAGGGGTCGTCCAGAACATCAACTCCGTATATCTGCGCGTCATGGCCTGAACGTCGGCAGCGGCACATCCGGCACCCAGAAGCTTCAATAACAGCGGCATTCCTGCATTGCCCAAAAGCGCCATCACAATGCCTGCACAGATACAGACCACCAGACAGCCATTAAACAGGGACAACGCCTTCTTTGCCTTTCCCTCGCTCAAATATCTTGAATAATATATAAAACCTCCGATTCCCATTCCGACCGAAAAAGTATTGAACAGCATTGGAATCGGCCAGGTAAAAGCAATGGCCGCAAGCCCCTTCTCCCCAACCATATTGCCTACTACGACCGCATCTGCTATGCCACCCAGTGCCAGTCCAAATCCCGAAAAGAGTGACGGAAAGAAGAACCTCGAAAACATGGTGTTAACGATCTTCCTCTGTGTGCTATCCATTGAAATATTCTCCTTTGATCATTGGTATCATAAATGCCGGATGGGAACTTTCTTTGGCTGTTCTCAGTCCTGCAATACCCAAGTCTTCCTCACGGTTGACGTAGGTATATCGACTTTGCAGCCATTGGTAAAATTCATGCTTACAGCATAGATCCACGCCAATATCCGGATGACAGTTTTTTGCAATGTGTATATCAAACATTTCCTGATTGATGGCCGTTCCCAGCACATATGCAACTGCCGCTCCGTTCTCATACATCAACAGTCCTTCCAGCTTCAGTGCCTCATAATGCTCAATTGCAGACATTGCCGGAATCATATCTGTCGTAGTCTTGGTGCTTTTACACTCATGAAGCTCCTTCCACCGGTTTGTAACGGAAACAACCTCCCGTAGATTGTCCGAACCTATTTTCTCGAAGGTCAGCTGATACTGTGCATTGGCATGCCTGATCTTCTTACGAGTATGTGCAAAGCTTCCCCCCTGCATATTTACCTGTTCTTCGATCAGATATACATATTCTGAATGTGCTCTGTCTTCCACTGCTGTAAACTGTCCCGGAAAATGTTCCTCCAGAAACGCGGCATCCTCCTCCCGCAGGAACCACAGATTTGCACGCTCAGGAAGCACTGTCTGACGAATAAAATCTATTTTTGCTTCTGCATTTCCGCAGGGAAAGAAATAACCCATGCCCTGACGAATCATAAAAGCATGCTCCATCAGGCAGATTTCCAATTTTAAAGTGTCTTTCCATAAATAAAGAGAAGAGAAAAGATGTGAAGATGTAAAATGTCGTTGCTCCAAACGTATTCGGTTGACCTGTTCCTGATCTGCAAGCTGTATTTGCCTAAACGCGTCCATTCGTCCCTCCGCAGAAAAATATCGTATATCAAACTACATATGCCTTATCTACATTCACCACCGCAAAATACTGCCCGCCAAGTGTTCTGATCAGTCTGTCCACTTCGCTCTTCACCTGAGTCTCCGACATCTTCTCTGAAAACGGAACAACAATATCAAAAATCAGATTCGTATGAGTAGGGCCGGATACCATACGAAAATCATGTATCGTAACATCCTCACCAATCTGTTTCATAAGCAGAGCCACCTTCTGTTTCATCCCAATGACCTGCTCATCATCTGTTTCGACAGGATCCATGTGGATAACAGCCTCACAGCCCAGCTTATCCTTCAGTTCTCTCTCGATATTATCAATGGTATCGTGCAATTCGCAAATATCTCCTGATGCCGGAACCTCCGTATGTAATGAAATCATTCTGCGTCCCGGGCCATAATCGTGTACTACAAGATCGTGTACTCCGACAATATCCGGATGAGACATCACATATTCCTCAATACTCTTCACATACTCCTGCTCCGGTGGCTGTCCAAGCAGCGGATTCAGTGTCTCCATTGCTGCCCCGATTCCTGCCTTCAAGATAAACAATGCTACCAGCAATCCGAAATAGCCGTCCAGCTGCAGCCCCAGCGTTTCTGAAATCAAAATTCCGATTAACACGATCGTTGTTGCAATACTGTCACTCAGGCTGTCCGTTGCCGTCGCCCGAATGCTGGCAGAATTTAATTTTTCCGCAATCTTTCGATTATAGAAATTCATGTATAGCTTAATCAGCACCGAAATCACCAAAATCACAACCATAACAGGCTGAAATACAATTGCTTCCGGATGTATGATCTTATCCACTGAAGATTTACCAAGTTCAAATCCCATCACCACGATGACAATTGACACAATGAACCCTGTGATATATTCTATTCTTCCATGCCCAAACGGATGGTCACTGTCTGCCTCCTGTCCGGCCATTTTGAAGCCGACCAGCGTCACGATGGAGGAGCCCGCATCCGACAGGTTGTTAAAGGCATCTGCCGTAATTGCTATGGAGCCGCTGATGGTACCTGCCAAAAACTTAAAAGCAAACAATAAAATATTAAATCCAATGCCGACCGCACCACACAGCATGCCATATGCCTGACGCACTGCCGGCTGTTTCGTGTCATTCCGATTGGGAATCAACCATTTCGCTAATAATGTTACCATAATGCTTCCTCACTTCTAGTCCCGATGCTTTCTGCTTTCTGCATCCATCTCTTCGTCACTGATCTTTCGGAATGCACCTGCATCCTGAAATAATATCTTAACACTCTTCACAAAATTTGAAAACATTCCCGCACGGTAAAGACTGACGATGATCATACCGATCGGAACTGCAATGATCAATCCAAAAGCTCCGCCGATCCTAAACCCAACATAAAGTAAAAATAACGTCGGTATCGGCTCCAGTCCGATGGAATCTCCCACCATTTTGGGCTGGATCAACTGTCTGACCAACTGGCTGACTCCCCATATAATCAGCAGTCCGACTGCCATCTTATAGTTCTGCTCAAGTAATTGATAGACCGCCCATGGCCACATCACCGCACCGGTTCCAAAAAAAGGAAGAAAGTCAAGAAAGGCAATCAGCAGTGCCAGTAAAATGGCATAATCCACTCCCAGAATCATCATTCCCACCAGCAAGATCAGAAATACCACACCCATGATTTTGAACTGTGCCCTAAAATAACCACCGACAGCACCTTTAAGCGCCGTATATACGACATCCCAGCGGTTGAGCAGCGAATTCGGAGTCAGTTTGATAATCATATTCATCAGATATTCCCTCTCTGCCACAAAGAAATATGCAGACAGAATTGCCATAATGATTCCGATCAGCACCAGCGGGAAATTCTTGGCAAAACCCGTAGCTGCTTCTGCCATAGGCGTTCCAAGCCCCTGCACAAACGATGTTGTATTATCATTGAAGCCCGCAAAGAAATCCGTCACCCAGTCCCTTACTGCAACAGGCATTCTGGCTACATAGCGGTCAAAGCTTTTAGAAATCTCGGCCATTGTATCCGATACACCCTGCCACATTTCCGGCAGGTTGCCCGCAAATCCGACAATCTGTTCAATCAGCATCGAAACGACAAGATATCCCAACAGCACTACCAAGGCGATTGTAAGCACAATCACGACTGCTGAACCTGCACGCCGGACGATCTTAATTCTTCTTTCCAGGAACTTGACTACAGGATTTACGATCAGAGCAATGATCCCGCCGATTACGAATGGCATAAAATATACAATGATCTTCGGCAAAATGAATAGACAAAATAGAATTGCCAGAAGCATCGTAACAATATTAAGCGTGATCTTCCAGTATTTTATCGATGGTCTCATAGATTTCATCTCTCCCTTGCTTTGAGGTCGCAGAGAATGGAATGACAACAGTTCCGCTCTCCGCGGTCAGTGTATTCTTGATCGTTTTAATTTGCTTAGCAAGCTGGCTGCGATTGATCTTATCAGCCTTGGTCGCTATAATGATCGGACGATATCCATTGTGCAGTATCCAGTCATACATCTTCCTGTCATTGGCAGACGGATCATGACGAATATCAATCAGCAGAAAGACCGCCTTCAGCTGTTGAGAAGTGTGAAGGTACTTCTCAATCATCCTGCCCCACTGCTCTACGCTGGCGGCGGAAGCCTTCGCATAACCATAGCCCGGCAGATCCACAAAATACATATCATATTTTTGAACCTCACCCGACTCCTCCGGCTGTTCTCCGATGGCATCAATCCGATAATAATTAATGGTTTGTGTCTTACCCGGCTGAGCAGACGTTCTAGCCAGCGCCTTACGGTTCATCAGTGCATTGATCAGAGAAGATTTGCCGACATTGCTTTTACCGGCAAAGGCTATCTCTGGATATACATTTTCAGGAAAGGTACTGGTCACTCCGCATACCGTTTCCAAATTTACATTTCTGATTTTCATAATGCTTCCTTCATAACATCGTCCATTGTCTCCACGTAGACAATCCGAAGTCCCTGTTTGATTTCGTCCGCAATTTCTTCAATGTCACGTTCATTTTTCTTAGGCACCAGCACCGTCTTGATTCCGGCATTTTTCGCCGCCAGTATCTTTTCCTTCAGTCCGCCGATCGGCAGCACCCTGCCTCGCAGAGTGATTTCTCCTGTCATTGCCACGCTTGCCTTGACAGGCTTTTCCGTAATTGCAGAAAAAAGTGCCGTTGCCATTGTGATGCCCGCACTCGGACCATCCTTCGGAACTGACCCCTGTGGAATATGAATGTGAAAATCATGCTTCTTAAAATAGTCATTTGCAATCTTATAGTTTGGACTGATGGAACGGATATAGCTGATGCCGGTTTGCGCAGACTCCTTCATCACATCTCCGAGCTGTCCCGTCAGCAGCAGTTCACCCTTGCCGGGCATGATGTTCACCTCGATCTGCAGGGTATCTCCACCCACACTCGTCCATGCAAGTCCTCTTACGATACCAATCTCATCTGTTTCATTTGCCATATCATACTGGTATCTCTCCTTGCCGAGATATTTCTCCAGATTGCTTTCTGTCACGCGTATCTGCTTCTTATGATTCTGCCAGATCTCACGTGCCGTCTTACGGCATATCTCTCCCAGCTTTCGTTCCAGCTGTCTGACACCGGCTTCTTTCGTATAGTTCCGCGCGATCCGCTCCAGTGCCTTGTCCTGTACAATCAGCTGTCCCGGCTTGATGCCATGGCGTTCCATCTGTTTTTTCAGCAGATGCTCCTTGGCAATATGCACCTTTTCATTTTCCGTATAGCTGGTAACTTCAATCAGTTCCATTCTGTCCAGCAATGGTCTTGGAATATCTGCAACAGAATTGGCCGTTGCTATAAACAACACCTCTGACAGATCGATTGGCACTTCTATATAATGATCACGGAATTTCTCATTCTGCTCTGAATCCAGCACCTCAAGCAGTGCAGATGCAGTATCTCCCTTATAATCCTTGCTCATTTTGTCAATCTCATCCAGCAAAATCAAGGGATTCTTGACCCCTGCATGCTTTAAGCCTGTTGCAATGCGTCCGGGCATTGCGCCGACATATGTTTTTCTGTGTCCGCGAATTTCAGCCTCATCCCGTACTCCACCCAAAGAAATACGGACATATTTCTTGCCAAGCGCCCTTGCCACCGACTTTGCAATGGAGGTCTTGCCTGTTCCCGGAGGACCCACCAGACAGATGATCGGACTGTTTCCTTTTCTGGTCAGATTTCGGACAGCCAAAAACTCCAGCATCCTCTCCTTGACCTTTTCCAGTCCGTAATGATCCTCGTTCAGAATTTTCTCTGCATTACGAATATCTTTATTATCCCTTGATACCTTGCTCCACGGCATATCCAGTAAAGTCTCAATGTACCCTCTTGACACGGCACTCTCAGAGGAATTGGTGGATATCTGTCTGAATCTCGATATCTCCTTCTCCAGCTTCTCCTTCACCTCTGCCGATGCACGCAGCTTCTTCAGTGACTCCTCATAACGATCGGCATCCGATAATGCATTATCCTCGCCCAGTTCTTCCCTGATATACTGTAACTGCTCACGCAGTAAATATTCTTTTTGATTTTTTTCAACACGTTCCTTAACCTGTTCCTGAATGCCCTTTCTGATGTTCATAATTTCCAGATCATTCATCAAAACCGTAATCAGTTCGTTGAAACGTTCCCTTTCATCAATTGCTTCCAGCAATGCCTGTCTTGCATCAACCTCCATCGGAAGATTGATGGAAATAAAATCTACCAGTGCCCCAATGTTTTTGGCTTCCTCAAACTGACGCTCTATTGTCTTGCCAATACGCGGATTGAATTTCAGATATTGTGCCATCAGATCCTTCAGGGTTCCCGTCATGGCCGCTCTTTCCGCTTCATCTGGTTCCGTCTTAGGCTTTCCGTAGGTTCTTACAACAGTCATCAGACAGGCATCCTCGTCCTCGACAGAAAGAAGCTCTGCCCTTACCTGCGCCTCTACCAGTACACGTACGACATGGTTGGGCAGCTTCAAAACCTGTTTGATCTGCGCAATCGTTCCAACTGTATGCAGATCCTCAAGCATCGGCTCTGTAACCTCTGTCTGTTTCTGTTTCACGAGAAAAAGAGTCTGATCCTTTACCATGGCTCTTTCCACGGCATGGATAGACTTATCCCTGTCAATATCAAAATGTACAATCATACCCGGCAGAAATGTAAGTCCACGCAATGCAACCGCCGGCAATGTCTTCTTTATACTTCTCATCCGCCCTGTTCTCCCATATCATCCATATATTCCTGCTATCCTGTATACTTCGGATAGACATAGCGCCACCATTGCAGGTGGCGCTTGTATCACATATGTGGTTATTTTGCTTCCTTCATTCTTTCTTCATGCGCAATCAACGGACCACTTGTCCCTTCTACGGTTTCCTTGGTAATCACGCAGCTTTCAATCGTATCATCCGATGGAATCTCATACATCAGGTCAAGCATCAGCTTTTCCATGATGGAGCGAAGGCCTCTTGCACCTGTTTTTCTCTTCAGAGCCTTTTCCGCAATCAACTCTATCGCTTCCGGCTCAAAGGTCAGCTTCACATCATCCATTTCAAACATTTTCTTATACTGCTTCGTGATTGCATTCTTGGGTTCCCGCAGAATACGAATCAGCGCATCTCTATCCAGTGCCGCCAAAGACACATTAATGGGCACACGCCCTACAAACTCCGGTATCAGTCCAAACTTCGTCAGATCCTCCGGCATCACCTGCTGCAGGAGTACACCGATTTCCGTCTGTTTCTTGTCCTTGATCTCCGCGTTGAAACCAATGGATTTCTTATCCAGTCTCGCTTCAATGATCTTGTCAAGTCCTTCAAATGCACCGCCGCAGATAAAGAGAATATTGGTCGTGTCAATCTGAAGCAATTCCTGATGCGGATGCTTTCTGCCACCCTGTGGCGGAACACTTGCAACCGTACCCTCCAGAATCTTTAACAATGCCTGCTGCACACCTTCACCGGACACATCACGGGTAATAGATACATTTTCACCTTTCCGTGTGATCTTGTCGATCTCATCAATATAGATGATACCATATTGTGCTCGCTCAATGTCATAATCCGCTGCCTGAATGATTTTCAGCAATATATTTTCAACATCCTCACCGACATAGCCTGCTTCCGTCAGAGCTGTTGCATCTGCAATCGCAAACGGAACATTGATGATCTTTGCCAGCGTTTGTGCCAACAGCGTCTTTCCGCAGCCTGTCGGTCCCAACATGATAATATTGCTTTTCTGCAGCTCCACATCCAGATCCTTGCCCGCCGTCACTCTCTTATAATGATTGTATACTGCAACCGACAATACCTTTTTTGCCTCATCCTGTCCGATCACATAATCATCCAAAAATGCTTTGATTTCCTGCGGCTTGAGAAGATTAATATCCATCTCCTTCTCCGGATGCTCGTCCTGCTCGTATTCCTCTTCAATGATATCCATACAGATATCCACACATTCATCGCAAATGTATGCACCATTTGGTCCTGCAATCAGCTTACGAACCTGATCCTGTGTCTTGTTGCAAAAGGAACATCTTATCTTATCGTCATTACCCTTACCTGACATCATATTTTACTTTTCTACCCCTCTGTTTGTTACTACACTGTCAATCAAACCGTAATCCATTGCCTCCTGTGCAGACATCCAGTTATCTCTGTCTGTTGCCTTTGCAATCTCTTCGATTGATTTTCCTGTATTCTCTGCCAATATTTGATTCAACAAAGCCTTTGTCTTTGCCATATGCGCTGCTGCAATCTGGATTTCCGTTTCCTGACCCTTAGCTCCGCCAAGCGGCTGGTGAATCATAATCTCTGCATTTGGAAGAGCCAGTCTCTTACCTTTCGCTCCGCCTGCAAGCAGGAATGCGCCAAAGCTAGCTGCCATACCGAGGCACATCGTTGATACATCACACTTAATATAATTCATCGTATCATAAATTGCGAATCCGGCACTGACCGAGCCACCGGGACTATTGATGTAGAGATGGATATCCTTCTCCGGATCCTCTGCTTCAAGAAACAGCAGCTGTGCTACCACAACGCTGGCCACTGCATCCGTGACTTCTTCTCCAAGAAAGATGATTCTTTCTTTTAATAATCTGGAATAAATGTCGTAAGAACGTTCTCCGCGACTGGTCTGTTCAATGACATAAGGTACTAAACTCATACTGCTTCCTTCTTTCTGATCTGTTTCTGATTAATCTTCCTTTTTTGCAGCCTTCTTTGGTGCTGCTTTCTTCACTGTATCTTTCTCGTCCTTTGCCGCACTTTCCTTCTTTGGTGCTGCCTTCTTAGCTGCCTTGCTTTCTTTTGCTTCCTCTACAATCAGCTCAACTGCCTTCTGGATTGCGATATCTGTTGTAATCTGCTCTTTCTCATAATCGCCGATGATATCCTTCAGTTTATCCACTTCCATCTGATACATGCCGGCCATCTTCTCCAGCTCTGCAGCAAATTCTTCATCTGTCACCTTAATGTCCTCAGCCTTTACGATTGCTTCAAGCACCAGTCTGCTCTGGATACGCTTTTCTGCTGCAGGCTTCATCTGCTCAAGGAATTTCTCTCCTGTCAGACCTGTGAACTGGAAATACTGCTCCAAAGAAAGGCCCTGCTGCTGCAGTCTCTGTGCATAATCTTCTGCCATCTGTCTGGTCTGTGTCTCCAGCATCGGCTCAGGTATATCCATCTTGGAATCTGCGATAATCGCCTCAATCACAGCATCTTCCTTCTGATTCTTTGCTTCCTTCTCTTTTCTCTCGCCTATGTTCTTCTTAACGTCAGCCTTGTACTCCTCTAATGTATCAAATTCGGATACTTCGCTCGCAAATTCATCGTCCAGCTCAGGAAGTTCCTTCTCCTTGATTTCCTTAACAGTACACTTGAACATTGCAGGCTTTCCTGCTAATTCCTCTGCCTGATATTCCTCTGGGAAAGTTACATTGACTTCCATTTCCTCATTCAGCTTCGCACCGATCAGTTGAGCCTCAAAGCCCGGAATAAATGCATTGGAACCGATTGTTAAAGGATAATTTTCACCCTTGCCGCCGTCAAAAGCAACGCCGTCTACAAATCCCTCAAAATCAATGACTGTCATATCACCGTCCTTAACCGCACGGTCTTCTACACTAATGGTTCTGCCATTGCTTTCTCTTTCCTTATTGATTTCTGCCATAACTTCATCATCAGAAACCTCTGTATCCATCTTTTCGACTGACACGCCCTTATATTTTCCAAGTACCACTTCCGGCTTCAGAGCAACCTCTGCGGTAAAGATAAAGGTCTTTCCCTTTTCCAACTGTACAACATCGATCTTGGGCTGTGATACAACTTCAAGCTCCTTTTCTTCTGACAATGCCTTCTCATAAGCATCCGGAATCAGGATATTTGCCGCGTCCTCATAAAAGATTTCTGCGCCATACATCTTCTCAAGCATTTGCTGCGGAACCTTGCCCTTTCTAAATCCGGGCACGCTCATCTTATTTTTATTTTTCTGGTAAGCTTTCTCGATCGCCTTGCTCAGTTCCTCTGCAGAAGCCTCGATTGTAAGCTTCGCCATGTTCTTTTCTAATTTTTCTACCTGTAAACCCATTTGTGAATCCTCCTTAATATTATATGCATGAAAAAATGCTACAAATCCCCATGCTTACAGTCATTTTAACATTATAGCATAGGCCCCTATAAAATACCAGTGAAAATTCTCTAAAGTGAAACCTAACGTGAAACATGCCGAATCATCTTTGTCACATCTTCGTTGGCATTGCTCACCGTCAGCTTTACCTCCGGATGTGCGGTATGAAATACGCGAAATATCTCATCGGCAAATCCCTGTCCGCAGAACTCTACATTGGCAAAATCCAGCACGGCCTCCTTGAATTCCTCCAGTCTGCGGTTCAGTCTGCGTGCCTGTGACCTTGCGATTGGGCGCTCCGTCCGGCATGCATCGCTGATTGGAATATATGTTTTAAAAAATCCGCCCTCTGCATCGGAATATTGATCAAATACTTCCCGGGATTTTCGTGTACTGAAATTAGACAATCGCATGAGCACCCGCGTTCCGCCATCATTCAGCTTCATGGCATATGCCAGCAGTCTGTCCCTGATGACCCGTTCTGTCCCGGCATCCCGTATATACACCATACCATCCGCACTCTCCGCAAACAGATCCACCATTTTAGAAGAAAAGAAAATCCCCTCTCCCGAATGCTTCTCTTTTGCCGTTGTGAATTTTCCTTTGTATAATTCTGCTAATACATCCTCCTGACAAGCCTCCCTGGAAAGATTTTCGCTGATCTGCCTTCTGACCTTTTCAAAAATTCCGATGCCGTTATCCCGAATCATGATTTCCGTATACAGATAGTTCTGTTGTATGCTGACTGACAATGTGCTTCCCTCAGAATGCTCAATTGCATTATTCAGCATCTCCATACATGTATACGCCCAAATGTCCTGTACATTCTCCGGCAGGTGGTTTAGATGCGGTTCAATCCATTCAGAATACAGAATATCCTCCTCCGGCGGCTCCCCTGTGAGTTCACACTGATATCTATATCGCTCCGAACGCAGGGCATACCCGCACTGCTGATCCTCATCCTCCTGAACTATCCCATCTTCAATGCATTTGGTCAGGTATCTTTTTACGGAGGTTGCTGAAATATTGAAGTGCTTCGTTACCGTTTTCATAAACTCAGAATCATCCGCAGCAATCCTGCTCAGTAAATATAATTGAATTTCTGTTCTCTTAGTTTCATCAAATGACATCCACAACCCTCCCTTTCCAACTCAATTCCAATACCCGGTTCAATCCAATATCCAATTTAATCCAATACACAATTCAATTCAATACCCAGTTCAGTCCAATATCCAGTTCAATTCAATACCCAGTTCAATCCAATACCCAGTTCAATCCAATATCCAGTTCAATTCAATACCCAGTTCAATTCAATACCCAGTTCAACTATATTTTATGTTTTTTACACTTTAAATTATTCATATACAACTTTATATCAAGATAGCACACCTTGCTGACCATGTCAAGAAACTAAAGTGTCATTTTCTTGACACACATTCACTTGACAAATGTGCCATTCTCTTGATCAAAACCAAAATGCCATTCTCTTGCTGAATCCAAAACAAAAACGGTCTAAAGCGCCTGTTTGCACGCCTTAGACCGCTTCGGTCA
>CAZABT010000017.1:0-35945 GCA_964483395.1 uncultured Lachnospiraceae bacterium | reverse complement strand
TTGAGCGTGAATGAAAACTAAAGGCTGAAAATTGTTTTCAACTTCATAGTATTTCAATCGTATACCTTGATTTTCATAAATTTTTTCATTCATTATTTGTCCTCCTTTCTCCATAACGATTTTTTAATCCCTGATAAGCGTCGGTAAGCACCTTATCAATAAATTCAATATCCCATTCAAGATAATTTGTTGCTATCATTGTTGCAATACCGTGAACATACAGCCATAGCTCCAAATGAAAAAAGTACGCTTCATCTTCACCAATATCCAGATTTTTCATAATTATATTTAATAAAGGGCGTATTTCTTCACGGTTTTCTTCTATCTTTTCACTTGTTCTGTCACGCATAAAAAGTAATTTGAATAGTTCCTTTTCTTCCTTTGCAAACTGAATATAGGCGATGCCACTTGCTTTATAGGGCGAAACCTTGTTATCTGCCATACCTTTTTGGATATAAGACTGGTATAACGTATTCGCAGCAGACACAACCTCGCTCTGTACTTCCTCCATACTTTGAAACAAACCGAAAATTGGCTTTGCTGATGAGCCGAGTTCTGCTGCCAGTCCTCTTGCGGTCAATCCTATCAACCCATTCTTTTTCGTAACCTCCAAAGCAGCAGCTATAATTTGTTCTTTTGTAAACTTAAATTTAGGTGGCATTTATCTTCCTCTTTCAAAAAACTATCGTTGTGCAACTTATGTTTCTTATTTTACTCGTTTCTTTTGTCTTGTCAAGGAACTGCGCCAAACAAGAGGATTTGTAACGCTTTTTGGTGTGAAAACGCCCTGTTTAAATGTCTCACAAAGCATAAAACATAACGGGTAAGGTTCTTAACCCTACAACATCCATCACCTGTGCATAAAAATTTTGTTCCAAACTCAGTAGATCAGAATTCACTTTCTGCCCCACTTTTCTTTCACACCATCAAGATAATCCTTCATCCCCGCAAGTCTGTGCTCCTCCGCAAGTTCCTCCGTATAATCCTCAAGCAGATAGGTCGTGCAGGTGCTGTCGTTCTGATGCGTTACCACCGGTTCCAAGGTGGAATTCTCTATGGACACCTCGCCTGCCGCAGACTTAACCACTGTAAAATCCGCCAATCCGCCGACCATACATTCCACCCGATCCTGTCCCGAAATCAGATTCCCAAGTGAGTAATACACGAGCATCCTATGCCCGTCCTTTCCCTCCAGCCATTCCACCGGCTGCAGTACATGTGGGTGTGTTCCTACGACTGCATCCACACCGTGCTCCAGAAACAGGCGACATAAATACTGCTGTTCTTCATCCGGCTCTGCACTGTATTCTGTTCCCCAATGTGCAAAGACAATGACTGCGTCCGCATGCTCTCTCGCATAATCCAACTGAGCCGCCAGCCTTTCTTCCTCCCGAAATCGTTCCACAACATACGGGTATTCTTCCGGAGACGGTCGTCCGTTCGTACCGTAGGTCGCATTAAGCAAGGCAAGGCGAATGCCGTTCACCTCCATTATTTTGACAGCTTGTGCCGGAGTCATCGCCGCTTCTCCCGGTGGGTGTATGCCGATATAGGTCATTCCGTCTTTTCCCTGATAAAAGGCGGCCGTCACCTTGATTCCATATAAGTCCTGATCCAGCACATGATTCGTTGCCAGTGTCACAAGATCAAAGCCTGCTGCTGCAATCGCATCTCCTACCTCTATCGGCGTTCCAAAGCGGGGATAATCACTAACCAGTCCCGATTCCTTTACGAAAATGGTTTCCTGATTCACTGAAGCCACATCCGCCTGCTGGATTTTCTCCGTAAGATGCTCGTAGAAATAATCATATCCGCCCTTCGCATATTGCAAAATCCATGGGTGAATTAGATTATCTCCCGCGCACAGCATCTGAACCTTTCGTTCCTCTGCTCTGCCGGCAAGCTTTAATCCGAATCCCTGCCACTGCCATACCTTGCTCTCGCCAGCTCTGTCTGTCACAACCAGGCTCTCCTTTGTCCCTCTTGCAATTTTGGTCACCTGATACCCCAGTGCCGAAGACATCCAGATTGGACGCAGTCTTGCTGCTCTTGTCTCATCCCACTGAAAAATGAAAATGTGCTGTTCCAGTCGAATGTCATTGTGCCTGACCCAGAAGGGACGGTGCTCGCCATAGCTTCCGTGTTTCCACACAAGCAATATCAGTTCCTCCTGTCCATCTTGGTTGATATCATATGTCAGGACATCCTGCACACACCAATCCCAGGCAGTCTGATAGACCGGACTGAGCCTTCCCTCTGCATCTTCAAGAAGCAGACTGAGCCTTCTGTTCTGCAGTTGAAGCTGTGCAGTTTCATACGTCAATTCTTTTCTCTCCCAGTCAATCCAGTTCGGCAGAAACAGTCCCTTCCACCAGCAAAGGAAGATGGCAGCGATTACTGTTGTCGCTGCCATCGCTCCAATTCCTATTTTTTTGACTCGTATTCCAATCACGCCTTTATTCATCATAAACCCAACTGCTTCGATAGCTCTGTGTCCATTCCGGCTGTTTGATATTTTTATCCGGTTTGTACTCAAGATCTTCAGTCAATTCAATGCCCAGCTTAATTCTCCACTCACTGTCCGTCATACGATCTTCTATAGGCTGTATGAACTGATAGTAGCTGAATACAGCTCCCTCGGCAATCCTCAGCTTACCATCCACAGGTACAACCACATAAATGTGGGAGATTTCTCCAATGGCCTGCTCAAGAACGCTTCCATTCGGATTTGTCGCAATGTCCACCACAAGTGCTGCCGGAAATTCACTGCTTTCATTGTTCTCATTTTCACTGATGTCCTTAATGGATTCTGCCCAAAAATGCTCCAGATTTCCACCATAGGAACGAATCAACTCATAATCCTCCTCCGTCAGTTCCTCACCGGTCAGTTCCTTTATGGAAATTTCCTTCAACCGGTCAGCCAGTTCGCTTAATCGGGACAGGTTTTCCCGATCTGTATCACTGAGCACGCCAAAGCCCTCTAAGCCCTCTGAAGTGCTTTTGGTCAATGCACTCAGACGTGCATACAGTTCTGCCTCTGGTTCCACATAACCGCGATCATCATAGACCTCATCTCCGCCGCCCATTTCAGCCATAAACTGCTTAGAATAGAGGACTGTATCATGCTTCAATTCCGTATAGCTCGACAAAAATCCTTCCAGATTCTTTTTCGTCCATTCTGTATTCTGCATAAATGCAGGATATCCCTTTCCTTTCTCTTCCAAAAGAGGTCTGAGTGTATCCAGCCATTTACCATACAGGCTGGCTCTCCAAAGTGTATCCGGTGCATCGGATATTTCTTTCCTGACATAATTCATATTGTCAAGATAGCCCTGGTATCTAAAGTTCCCATTCTCCTCCAGCAATCCAAGAGCTGTCTCTGAGCCCAGCGCTGCCGGTACATCAAGTGCATCAGGCAGCATACGCTTACGCCCGTCTGCATCTGCCTTGACCTTACTGTAGCAAAGCTGTGTAAAAATAGCAGCATCCAGAGAAAACCTCTGACCCATAAACCGATATCCTTTTGCCTCCGCAGTCTTATCCGTCTTTCCCTCATCATCCTGAAATACAACAGAGTTGATCTTTGGCGGTTCAAGCTCTCCTGTCAGCTTATGATATGTCTCAAAAGCCTCTTGATTGCCGGGCAGTGACGCTGTTGTCACCTTGTCACCATATGCCTGCCTGATCAGTGGAAGATATTCATAAATTCCTGCATCGTCACTCGCTCCTGCAAAAAAGGATGTAATTGTATATACCTGTTCCCAGTTCTGAAAGGCCTCCTGATCCATTGCTATGGTCATCAGCAGTGCACATCTGTCCATGGTCTCATCCTTTTGTGCAAAGTTACGCCTCCCATACCACATCATAGCACGGAAATACTGCTCCAACTCTTCATTTCCTTCATAATAGCCTCTTGGCTTATATTGCGAATAATCCTCATCCTCACCATTGAGTGGTGATTTTGCAATTTTCTCTGCCGCCAAGATCAGTTTCAATTCTTGATCAGCTATACTCTGAACTTCCTCCGGAGTTTCAGGCTGCTCTCCCAGCAAAGAAGCACCGACCGTAAAGAATGCTGCATTGATTTTTGCTGCTTCTTCCCACTCAGTTCCCTTCAGTTCTTCATACTGACTCAGTGAGCCTTCCTGCATGGAACTGCTCAGTTTTCTGACCGTCTGTACCAGATAGTCTCGCTCTGTATTTTTCTGAAGCATTGCAAAATAAAGATGATAGGTATGCATCATGGAATCCGTTGTCACAAAACTCGGAAATTGAAGATAGCGGTTCATCTCATACACATCAAAAAATTCATAGCCACCGGCTTCTACTACCACAAAATTATTTTTTGCCAGCTTCTCAAGCATCTGTTTCTGCAAATGAACACGATCCGCATTCTCCACATTAGACAGATCTGCTGCTGTCTGATAATCTTCTACTGATGGGGTATACGCAGGAAGTGCACTGTCTTGATTCTCACCGATCAGAAATTTTCTCACTCCGATATTCGCAGCATCCATCAATAGGGTTGAATCCTCTGTAATCTGTTCTGCCTCCTGCTTTACTTCTTCGCTATTCTGTGCCGCACCTGTCTCTGCTTGTCTGTTCGCAGTGGAGCAGCCGGTAAGCGCCACAGCAAAAAGCAATGCTCCAAAACAGCTTCCTGCCAGAAATGTTCTATGATGACCAAGTCTATGTCTATTTCTCATTTTTCTATCTCCTCCGATTTCATCCTTCATGCAATATTTGTCATTGATAACTATATCATACCTCATTTATCTCGAAAACCCCTAACTCAAATGTCGTTTTCCTAAAAACGATATACGGTTCTGTTATTTCCCCAGGTCAGCACATACTGATTGTTTCCAAAGCTTCCGCAAATCATTGCAGCCGCATAGGAACGGAAAGACTCCGCTTTACTGTCCTGATCCGTAGCATCGCTGTACAGGCCGCTGTCCCGCAAAACCAGTCTAATCTGATCCTCAAAGAAAATATCGCATTGAATGATTCCGCCTCTTCCTATATTCCGTTCTACGACCAGCATTTCCGTTTCCTCAATCGTCAGCATGATCCGATGGACTTTTTGAACCTCCACCTGCCTCTGCTTCAAATCCTGTTCCACTTGATCTACCAGTGACATAACTCCATCCTGTGTGATCGGGACATCATAAGATAACTGCTTGTCTATTTTATCCTGATCAAGCAGATGAGGGAAGGTCTTGTCACGGTGTCGGAATTTTAAGATCAGTGCATCTGCCGTAAAGGTTACAATACTGCCCATGGCCAAGCCAAACCAAACACCGTTCATCCCAAAAGGATAAGATAATACTACCCCCAAAAGCATAGGTACAATCAATATCTGCATCGTCATCATATGAATAGAGAGATGTACTCTCTGAATCGCAAGATAATAAGTCGAATACAGCATAATATAAGGATACACGAGCGCTCCCAGCGCAAAAAGACGAATCGCCGTTGTTGCTGCATCCATGCTTGGAATGTTCGTGATACCGAAAAAGCCGGGAATCCATTCTGCACATAAATATAAAAGGAAGATTGTCAAAATCCCCTCAATGGTTGCCGTTATTTCGGCCATTCGCATCGATTTGAGCACCCCATAACGATTCCCTTCACCTACAAACACAGTCAAAAGCACCGATACCGCATTGGAAGGTGCATTAAATACCGTCAGATACAGATTCTCCAAATTCATGAGAATCGAAAAGATCAAAATTGCTTCTCCACCGAACCGGATGAGCAAAAACGCATTCATACCAAATTGCAGCAGGGCCATATAGAGATATACCATAGCGTCACGTGCACCAAAATGAAACATATTGCGCACGGCCTTAAAATCCAAGAACCACCCCCAGCGAAATACATTTCCCTCTGTTCGAAAATAAAACAGCAGCACTACAATCCCCACAATATTGGCTAACACTGTGCCAAGTCCGGTTCCGCCGATTCCGATCTCTTCCATGAGCAAAACAGATGCAATCACATTCACGGCCAATTTGGCTCCCATGGAAATCACGCAATAAAGATCCCCGCCTGCATTCCCTATGACCGAAAAAAGCAGTTCATTCACCATATGCCATATCGGAAGAAGACATATGTAGATGTAATACTCCCTCATCAGTTCTGTGACACGTGGAGAAACACCCTTTCCGGAAAGAATCGGCTCCCGACACAACAGCAGAAGCAGACCCAGCAGCAGACCGATGGCAACGGCTAAAATCGTTCCCTGGGAAAAATAATGATTTCCTTTTTCGCGACTGCCCTTCCCGACTTCAAAGGCCAGCATGATCGACGTTCCCGATGAAATCAGACAGGAGGCGAAAAATATGACAGAAAGATAGGGAGACAACAGTGCAAAAGCCTGAAGTGCCTCTTCACCCATAACACGGCCGACCAGAAAATAATCCAAAAGTGAATTAACATACGTCACTACCATGGACAGCACTGCTATTTTCATGTTCTCTAAGAATTTATCACTTGCAAATGTCTTCTGCATAATCTACCTCATCAAAGTATCTTCTCTGTTTTATTTTATCACCACTTTGATTGGTTTGTCATCCGATAAACGCCTTTTTCCAACACCATTTTCCAAGATGAACAGCACATGACATATAAATCAAAAAGACAGCGGATTTCCTCGTCCGCTGTCCCTGCATTATTTTCGGAAATATTTATGGCTCCAATGACTTTTTCTTGGAAACAATCACAGTTTCTGTATAACACTCAAAGATTGCATCTGTAGATTCCATCGTCAGCTTTGGTGTAATCAGGCTGACCACCGGCACTACAATCAAAGAGGAAAGCATTGCCAATGCACCTGCTGTAATCGGTGATGTAAAGCCAATCAGCATATTGGCAACGGTAATACCGATTCCTACAATAAAGCTTGCCCATACAGAAGCCTTGGTCGTCTTTCTCCAATAAAGTCCGTAAATAAAGGGTCCTAAGAATGCCCCCGCCAGTGCTCCCCATGAAATACCCATGAGCTGTGCAATAAATGTAGGCGGATTCAATGCAATCACAACCGACAGTACAATGAAAAATGCAATAAATATCCTCATGCAGACAAGCTGCTTTTTCTCGCTCATATCCTTTATGATATTGTCTTTGATCATATCAAGCGTCAATGTAGAACTTGAAGTCAGTACCAAAGAAGATAAGGTAGACATGGATGCTGACAGTACCAATACCACTACAATTCCCACCAATATATCCGGCAGTGTGGAAAGCATATGTGGCATCAGTGCATCATAGATCATGCCACCTGTTTCATTATGTACAGACGGATCATCAAACAATCTGACAAAGCTTCCCAAAAAGTAAGAACCGCCTGCCACGATAACTGCAAACACTGTAGAAATAATCGTTCCAGTCTTGATGGATTCCTCATCCTTGATCGTATAGAACTTGTGTACCATCTGAGGCAGTCCCCATGTTCCAAGAGAGGTCAATATCACAACGCTCAGCAGATTGACCGGATCGGGACCAAAGAAGGATGTAAATGCACCCGGCTGTCCGAGTGTCGGTTCAATGTCACTTTCAAACTGTGCCAGCTTTCCGATTGCATCTATAAAACCTCCCTGACCATTCAATACGGCAGCTACCACAGCTACAATTCCGATGATCATAATAATACCCTGGATAAAGTCATTGATTGCGGTTGCCATATAACCACCTGCAATCACATAAACTCCTGTCAAAAGTGCCATTACAACGATGCAGACCTTGTAGGGAACATCAAATGCCATGCTGAACAAACGTGACAGACCATTGTATACGGACGCTGTATACGGAATCAGGAAAATGAACACAATCGTAGAAGCTGCAATCTTCAAAAAATGGCTCTCAAAACGTTTCCCAAAAAACTCCGGCATCGTTGCAGAAGATAAATGATTTGTCATGACTCTGGTTCTTCTGCCAAGCACAATCCATGCAAGCAGGCTGCCAAGCAAGGCATTTCCGATACCGATCCAGGTCGCCGACATACCGTATTTCCATCCAAACTGTCCTGCATATCCAACAAATACAACCGATGAAAAATAAGAAGTTCCGAAAGCAAATGCAGTCAGCCATGGACCGACAGTACGCCCTCCGAGTACAAAATCATTGACATTGGTTGCATGCTTTCTTGCATAAAAACCTACACCGATCATAACTGCAAAAAAGACAACAAGTAATATTAATTTTAGTATCATATTCTTTTCCCTCTCTCAATTCATCGCGCAGACGCTTTAACGCGTTGACGCGTAACGCATTAAAGCAATGATATCAAATGTCACCGGTAAAGTCAAGCGAAAATAAAAACAGTTTCATAAAAAAAAGCACCGCGGAATCAAAACTCCGCAGTGCTTTTTATTTTTCTAAGGTTCAAAATAACCGTGCAACAGTTATTCCACAACTACGACCCATCCTTCTGGGCCTTCAATTCTTCCTAACTGAATGCCGGTCACGGTATCATACAATTTCTGACTGAGTTCTCCAATACCGCCATCCTTGATCTGAACGACCTTATTCTCCCAGCGCAGATGTCCTACCGGCGAGATGACTGCTGCCGTACCGCTGCCCCATACTTCCTCAAGCGAGCCATCCTCTGCTGCCTGAAACAGCTCCTGTACGGTAATTCTTCTCTCCTCCACAGGAATCCCCCATGATTTGCAGAGTTCAATGCAGGAGTTACGTGTAATGCCCGGTAAAATAGAGCCGTTTAGCTTTGGCGTCACAACTGTACCATTGATCTTAAAGAAGATATTCATAGCACCTACTTCTTCAATGTATTTTCTTTCAACACCGTCAAGCCACAATACCTGTGAATATCCATCATCATGCGCCTTCATCTGAGCTGCCATGCTTGCCACATAGTTCGCACCTGTTTTAGCTTCTCCAACGCCGCCTCTGACTGCTCTTACATAGTCATCCTCAATCCAGATCTTTACGGGATTCAATCCCTCAGGATAATATGCACCTACCGGTGAAAGAATAATCAAAAACTGATAGGTATCTGAAGGTCTGACACCCAAAAACGGATCGGTTGCTATGATGAACGGTCTGATGTACAGAGATGTTCCCGGCTTCGTCGGAATCCATGCCTTGTCTGTTTCAACGACTGTCTTAACTGCCTGTACAAAATCCTCCTCCGGAATTTCCGGTATGCAGATTCTTCTATTTGTATTATTGGTTCTTTTTGCATTCATGTCCGGACGGAACAATAAAATTCTTCCGTCATCGGCCTTGTATGCCTTTAATCCTTCAAACATCTCCTGCCCATAATGAAATACCATGGCAGACGGGTCCAGCGTAATCGGCTGATAAGGAATGACTCGCGGATCGTGCCAACCCTTCCCTGTTTCATAATCCATCTCAAACATATGATCAGTGAAAATGGTTCCGAAGGTAAGCGGATCGTCCGCTGTCGGAAGTGGTTTGGGATTGGTTGTTTTTTCGATTCTGATATGCAACATATAACTTACCTGCCTTTCAAACTGAATATTATTTTTAATTATTATACTTTTATTTCTCAATGTCAACCCAATTTGCCTGATTTATCATTCTGCTTCTCCATAATTCTTCCTTATTTTACGCAACTTCTGAATTTACGTAACATTTTCGTAAATTCGTGTGGTAATCCTGAATTGATTATGATATAATTTCTAATAGTACAAATTTCCTACTCTATTTCATGATTTGCTTTGCCTTTATAAGGAAGAATTAGATGAAACAGCTTTATTTGAAAATCAAAGAGTTTCTCTTTCAGGATGTCAAGCGTGAAAACGAAGCAAAAGACACCGCCATTCTTTTGCGGGTGTTAACGTTGCTCGCTTCACTGTATGATCTCATTCTCTTCGGAACCGTATGCCGCTATCTCCCCTTGTGGATGATATTATTTGCAGTTGCCTCTATTATTTCCATGATTATGGTGTTCATATTTTCATATCGCGATAAGACGGCAATCTGTCTCTATTCCTACAGCATTCTTTCTGCTGTATCCGTTTCTGTCTTTGCATTGTTTGCCGGAACGGACTTCGGTTTCCAATACATTGCCCTGTTCAGTATTTTCGTTGTTTTTTTTCGTACCGAAGGAACATTGGCCTATAAATATGCTTACGCAATCATCATCGGTATCGCAATTGCTCTGGTCACCATGTTTGCAGGAATGCAGGATCATCTGCAGGTCTCCTATTCACTCCTGTATCGTTCTATACTGATGGCAAATGTCATTTATGCCATGATCATTGCAATCACAATCTCCCGATTCTTCTGTCTGAAGTTCTCCGCTTCAGAGCACAAGATCCTGCAGTATTCTAAAAAGCTTGAGCAGCTGGCTTCCATAGATGCACTGACTGGTCTGCAGAATCGGCGTTCCATGATGACTCACCTTGAGAAGCTTGCAAAGAGTTATGAAAATTCCGAGATTCCTTTTTCCATTGTCATTGCCGATATTGATCATTTTAAAAGTGTAAATGATACTTATGGACACGACACAGGAGATTATGTACTGAAAAAGCTTGCAGAAGTCTTCAGAAGCTTTATGGCAGACAGAGGCTGTGTAGCCCGCTGGGGCGGTGAAGAATTTCTGTTTACGTTTGAAGGAAACAATGCCGACTACATATTTGTAGAATTAAACCAGCTTAAAACTCTGATCAAGGATACCCAGTTCCGCTTCAATGACTTTGATCTGAATATTACCATGACCTTCGGACTGGAAGAATTTGATTCCGGTGCCGGTCTTCTCAATGTCATATCGAAGGCTGACCAGAAGTTGTACATCGGTAAAGAACAAGGAAGAAACCGAGTCATATATTAATCGGTCAATCCAAAAAAGAAATCGGAACATGCAATTGAAATTTCATGCAGCACTCATTTCTGATAATCTTCTCGGATACTGCCATTGCCGTAAACATTTCCTGCAATATTTTATCATAGCAGAGTTCCATCTTATCCTGCTGCCGGAGAACCGGCATGTCTGACGGGTAATATACATCTATCTCCAAAAAAATGCGCGTATTGGTCAAATAGCTGGATTTCACTTCTATCTCACAGCTTGTCACATTTCTGACGGCATAGTACACTGCACACCAGATCAAAGCCTTGACATTTGCCATCATGACCCTTGGAATATCTCCGATCAGACAGCTCTCAATTGCTCGAACCTGCACACCTTTCATCGCCTGCAATTCATCGTGTATAATCTGCTCAAAGTTCAAAACACTCAGGCTTACTGTTGTCTGTGACTTGATCACGCCCTCCATCAGCCGGCTCGTGAAGTCAAACAACTGTTTTTTTTCCTGTATGGGCATCTCACCCTCCAAGCCTTCCATTGTGATGTGCAGCAGCGTATTCAAAACGGTATTCAGTTTATAATAGCTGTGCTGCTGAAACTTCAGCGAATCCTTCAGATTATTTAATGTAATGTCAAATTCTTTGCTCTCTAACGCCAATGCTCCATCACGCTGCATCTGTTCATATCGGATTTCCGCATATTCCATGGCATCCTCAATCTGCTCAACGATCTCCTCCATATCCCACGGGGCAACAAATATTTTATAGATTGCATGCCTGTTGATCAGTTTCGTCAACAGTTCCAAATTAGGATAATCGGTAAAAACAGCAAGTACAGTCGCCGGAAATTCTTCTGAGCACTGCTTCACGACCTCGCGCAGTCTCATATCAGGTATATTGATGTCCAGCATGAGTAACGGCGCATCCTGCCGCCGCATCAGACTCAGAGCCTCTGCCGCCGTTACACAGTGAAACACCTCATATCCGCTTCCTGCGATTCCATCAACGACCGAGTGGGCTATTTCTTCATTTTGCTGTACATAAATAATATTTTTGACCATATCCTTCTCCTGTCACAAGCATAGTCCTGCTTTGCCGAGCACGCTGTATCATAAAACGACCGCAGGAAATGGGTTCCCACGGTCGCATATGCATTTCCTATTTTGTTAATAATAACATGATTTCATTGCTGCGTGCAACAAATTTTGTCATTGCCTCCGGTGACAACGGCTGATTGGACATACGAGCCAAATCATACAGCTGTTCACAGATGACAGGAATATTTTTTGCTTTCTTATGCTCAAATATATACTGCACAAGCGGATGGTTGGCATTCAGTACCAATGTTTCTCCCTCTGCGCCAAACATATCGCCGCCCATATTCATACCCGGCATGCTGTACATCTTCATCATATCCTGCATACGTCTGCTTTCTTCGGAAATCGTCAATACAGAAGATACCGACTCATCCTTCAGCTTCTCGACCTTAACCTCCAGCTTGTCGTTGGAAAGAGCTTTTCTGAAAATGTCCGTCAGAGATTTTGCCTGTCCTTCAATATCCTTTTTATCTTCCTCTGTAATCTCTTCCTTAAAAGAGTCAGTCAGATCTGCATCAATTCTCTGGAACTTAATATCCTCATTCTTAGACTCAAGCTGTGAAATGAACGGCTGGTCAATGTTATGTGTCAGAATAACCGCATCCATCCCCTGAGCCTTGAACATATTGATATACTGACTCTGCTGCTGTTCATCCGTCACATAGTAAATAACCTTGCGTGGCTCCTTTTCAGCCGGCTCTTCATCGCCGCCCTCTGCTGCATCGGCAGCAGTCTCATCCACAACCTCTGCCTCAACCTTTTCTCCGGTAGCCTCATCCGTTGCTGCATCAGCTTCTTTTTCTTCTGCCGTCTTGATTTCAAGACATTCCGGCAGAGTTTCATAGTTACCCTCCAGATTCTTAAACAGAATGTAATCTGTCATCTTCTCACAGAACTTGTCATCCTTCAGGCAGCCGAATTTGATAAACGGACTGATATCATCCCAATACTTTTCGTATTCTTCCTTCTCTGTCTTACACATTCCGGACAGCTTGTCAGCTACCTTCTTAGAAATATATTCAGAAATCTTCTTCACAAATCCGTCATTCTGCAATGCACTTCTGGATACATTTAGCGGCAGATCCGGGCAGTCGATAACACCCTTTAAAAGCATCAGGAACTCCGGAATGACTTCCTTGATATTATCTGCAATAAATACCTGATTGTTATACAGCTTAATGGTTCCCTCAATAGACTCATATTCCATATTGATCTTCGGGAAGTACAGAATTCCCTTCAGGTTAAATGGATAGTCCATGTTCAGATGAATCCAGAACAACGGCTCCTTATAATCCATGAAAACTCTTCTGTAGAACTCAAGATATTCTTCCTTAGTGCAGTCATTCGGATGTTTCGTCCATAGTGGTGCTGTATCGTTCAGGGCAACCGGTCTCTTAACGATCTTGACCTTCTCTTCTTCCTGTTTTCCGTCCTTCTCCGTTGCCGGGATTGTTTCTACAACCGTATCCTTGTCTGTCTTTTCGGATGCAGGAATCGTCTCATACTCCGTCTCAGCATTTGCCTTGTTCAGGAAAATGGATACCGGCATAAAGGAACAGTATTTCTTGATGATCTCACGTGCTCTGTATTCGTTACAGAACTCAAGGCTTTCTTCATTCAAGTACAATGTGATCTCTGTTCCGACTGTTGTTCTTGTACCTTCCTCGATGGTATAGTCCGTGTTGCCGTCACATTCCCAATGAACCGGCTTCGCATCCTTCTGGCAGGACAATGTATCTATATGCACATCCTCTGCAACCATAAATGCCGAATAGAATCCTAATCCAAAATGACCGATGATCTGATCCTCATTTGTCTTATCCTTATACTTCTCAAGAAATGCCTCTGCGCCTGAAAAAGCGATTTGTGTAATATACTCCTCGACCTCTTCCGCAGTCATTCCGATACCGTTATCGATGAATTTGAGGGTCTTCTCCTCTGGATTTACAATCACCTCAATTTTACTCTCGTAGTCCTCCGGGAAAGTATACTCACCCATGACTTCCAGCTTCTTGAGCTTTGTAATTGCATCACAACCATTTGAAATCAATTCCCGAAAGAAGATATCATGATCGGAATACAACCATTTCTTGATGATAGGAAACAGATTCTCACTGTTAATTGATAAATTACCTTTTTTTGCTGCCATTTTCTACACTTCCTTCTATTGTTTTTCATAATGTTTCGTTTGTATCCGAAATATCCCGCAGGCAAATCGGTACGTCTAAATACGATTGTAGTTGAGAGAAAATGAATTGTCAAGAGAAAATTAGCACTCAATCGGGCTGAGTGCTAATAATTCATATTTTTTTTATATTTTATTTAGATTCTCCTGTCTCAGAAGCCACTGTCTCATTATAGACATCAAAAAATCCTGTGGTTTCAATTCCGTCCTCATGGTCTACATTGATTGATTTCCACAATGGCTCATTCAAATTTGAAGTCAGGGTTGTCAGAAATTCATCATATACCTGGCTGAAGGCTTCTTCCTTACGCTTTTTCACAATCTTCAGCTTATTGGCATCTGTCTCTTCCTGGTCAAAGGTACTCACACACAAAATGATATGATAGCCGTACTCTGTCTCAACAATATCGCTGATTTCACCATTTGCTAAAGCAAATGCTGCATCCTCATAATTCTGTGGCATAACACCCTTTCCAAAGCTGTATTCTGTCTGTGTATCCTCATTGTAAGCCAAAGCAAGAGCATCAAAGTCCTCACCGGTCTTTGCACGTGACAGTATATCCACGCATCTGTTATATGCATCCGTTCTTTGGGAAGCTTCAAACTCGACCTTGCTTCCGCGTGCATCCATCTCGTAGGTCTTGATCAAAATATCCTTTACCGTTATGATACGTGCTTCGTCATCGCTGATCTCCGGATTGATGTCCGCCGTCAGCACCTCATAAATCTTATTGGCAAGTGCATATTCCATATACATCTTGGAAATCAATTCCTCATCGGTGCCCAGTGCAGCCGCTTCCCTCGGTGTCAGAGAACCGAAAAACAATGACGCTGCTCTGGAGGCCGTCTCCTTTTCTGACTCACCAAGCGAGACCTCGTACTGTTCCGCCAGCAGATTCATTGCCTTGATCTGTGCAATTCTCGCCAGTACAATATTTTTGAATTCCTCTGATAATGGGATTCCTTCCACATCTACCTGCCAGATTTCATTGCCAAAGGCACCCTCATATTGATTGCGTGCAGTTGCCAGATAGACCATAATCTCCGGAAGTGTACAGGAAATATCTTCGATGCGGAACACTTCATTTTCACGAAAATCTGTCGTCAAAACAATTTCTGTATTCTTTTTGACTCCACTGCAGCCACCTGCCAGCAAAATCAATGTGAGTAGTCCAACCATCCAAATATGCTTATGAGTATGCATAACATTTCTCCTGCCATCCTGCACTGTCATGCGTTCTGCTTCTCCAGAATGCTTCTGGCTACACTGATGCCGTTCGCGGAGGCCTGCTGCAGTCCTCTTGTAATCCCTGCACCGTCACCAATGGCACGCAGACCCTGAATGCTTGTTTCAAAATCCTTATTTACAACTGCCTTATTGGAATAGAACTTCACCTCAACGCCATACAGCAACGTCTCCTCTGCCGCAAGTCCCGGTGTGATCTTATCCAGTGCAACAATCATTTCTTCAATATCCACCATGATCCTATGCGGAAATACCAGTGACAGATCTCCCGGCACCGCATCCTTGAGCGTCGGTATCAGGTTGTTTCTGCAAAGTCTCTCCTCCGTTGTCCTTCTGCCCCTTCTGAAATCTCCAAAGGTCTGTACCAAAATACGGCCGCCGCAAAGCATGTTCGACAGCTGTGCGATCTGCTTGCCATATTCAATCGGCGTCTTAAATGGCTTTGTGAAATTTTTGGATACGAGAATCGCAAAATTCGTATTATTAGTCTTATAGTCCTTAGACTTGTATGCATGCCCGTTTACGACCGCAAGACCATTTTCGTAATACTCCGTTGCCACTTCCCCTGAAGGATTGGTACAGAAGGTTCTGACTTTATCATCAAATGTCGGTGTATGATAAATCAGCTTTGCCTCATAAAGATTCTCATTCAGGAACTGCATGACCTCATCACGTACCTCTACACGCACACCGACATCCACTGTTCCGACCTGTGTCTCAACACCGTTTTCACTGCAGATATGGCTGAACCAGTCCGCACCCTCACGACCAACTGCTACCACTACTTCGTCTGCATAAAAGGTCTCATCCTTTTCCGTCACGACCCCCTTGGCAATGCCGTCCTCAATGATGATCTGTCTGACCATCGTATTGAAACACAGTGTAACGCCTACCTCTTCCAAATGCTTCTGCAGCTTTGCATAAATCTTGTATCCTTCTTCCGTACCCAAATGACGAATCGGACATTCCACAAGCTTTAAGTTTGCCGTGATTGCCTTTCTTCTGATTTCACGTATCTCTGCTTCTTTATCTATACCATAAACTCTCTGATCTGCTCCAAACTGCAAATAGATTTTATCCGATTCATGAATCAGTTCAGTGGCCTTTTCATAGCCAAGAATCTCAGGAAGATTTCCTCCTACGTCCGGCGACAGAGACAGCTTTCCATCCGAAAACGCTCCGGCTCCGGCAAAGCCCGTCGTAATTGAGCACGGCTTACAGCCAACGCATACCTTAGTATCTCGCTTCGGACATTTTCTCAATTCAATGGAACGACCCTTTTCAATCATCAGCACCTTCATATCCGGTTTCTGATCCATCAGCTCATAAGCACAGAATATTCCAGAAGGTCCCGCTCCGACTATAATCACATCATATTTTTGTTCCATATTAGTATCACTCCTTAACCACATTCTTATCCCAGTATATCATGAATGGCCTGCAAAAGAAAAGACACCTTACGGCGTCTTTTCAAATTTTCTTCCAAAATATTGTTATTCCTGAAATTCTATTATGATTTTTCCGGCTCCGCCATCTATCTTGATAGAGTTATTTGCGTCACGGTTTGTATGCTTGATCTGGCTCTGCCGCACACCACCAACGGTAATGCTTCCGAGTCCCGGATTCAGATTCATGTCATAATCATTCATTGTTCCCACGAATTCCATATCGATATTGCCTACACCGGCGTCCAGTTTTGTGGTTTCCGCACTTATATTTTTACAGTTCAAGCCGCCCATTCCGCTTGAAATCCGCAGCGTCTCTGCCGTTATTTCATCAACCGTCAAAGAACCCATTCCGTTTTCCAGATAGACAGAATCAAATTCAAAATCCTCCGGAATTTCTATCTTAATGCCTATATCTTCCTCGTTAATCTTTTCACCCAGCTTGATTCCAAACAATTCAACGTTAACTGCCGCACTCTCCACATACAATGTGCTGCCCCGCATCTCAATCATAGAGGGTTCGTTCAAATTCTTACCGCTCACATGAATCGTGTCTGTGTTCGTATGACATATTGTCACGGTACCGATGGAATTGATTACTTCCAGATTATCAATTTCAGATACATCAAAGTCCTCATCAACATTAATCAGGGTAACTGTTGACTCCACAGCCTTTTTAGCTCCATCCGCAAACATTTCTCCGGCTTTTTCTGATGAGAAAATAGATGTAATGGCAACCACTGCCGTAACAATTCCTCCGATGATAACAATGACCACAAATACCGCTATCACAATCGCTATTGTCTTAATTGCCTTTTCAAACTGTGTCATTTAATTTCAATGCCTCCAAACATGCAAGTAGCATTAATGTGAAGTACCGCTCTGACATCTCCGATCGGATTAGGCGCCTTATTATCAATACCGCCGAAAATCGGCACCCCGCTCACTTCTACTCTGACACTGTCCGGAATATAAATCGTTGTTCCTCCAAAAATACTGGTCACTACAATATCAATATGACCATTCATATATGCATTTCTCAAATCCAGTTCTGCACCGCCGAATATACTGTTGATATTGGCTCCTGAAAAAGTTTCATTCTGATAAGTCACCTTCCGTCCTGAAAAAACAGCACTGATGTCCTTATAGCCGCCATGACTCCTGCTCTGATCCTTTTCATTGTTTGTTCCTGTGGTGAAATTCTGCTCTGTACTGTTCACATTCGGTTCCACAAAATCATTAAACTCTACTGTATCACGATCGTAATGATGCGAATTGTTCCGAAAAATAAAGCCCAGTCCGATGATGACCAAAATCAACGGAACGATCAGGTTTCCGATGGTACTCCATCTGATCACATCCTGTGCGATCAACAGAAGCAGCAGTCCAATGATCAGTCCGATGATGTTGCCGGATCTCGGTCCGTTTGTAATAATACTGATTCCACATGGAATAATGATAAATAATGACCACCAGCCCTCAAAAAACAGGTTGAAATCCCACATGTCAAATGCTTTGCCCGCAAATCCGATTCCTATAATAATAAATGCAATTCCCCATAGTACATTGCTGGCACGATTTTTTCTTTCCATTTTGAAAGTCCCCTTTCATGTTTCCTATATGATTTTCTATTCATTCCTTAACATGGTTTTATTATACGCAATTATTTTCGTTCTTCACAGTTACATTTGTCACCATTCCATTATTAAAAAATAACTTTTTCACATAATCCCTTTTCATTTCCATAAAATAGTATTACAATAGTAACATAACAGATTAAATGAAAGGAGTACAAAATGGCTAAAAAGTTTGGTAAGTTTCTTCTGTTCACGACAATTGCCGGAGCCGCAGCTGCCGGTATGTATCTTTATTTAAAGCAAAAAAACGATGATCCCGCAAAGGATCTTGATGACCTTGATGATGATATCTCCGATTTCTTTGAGGATGATAAGAAATCAAACTCTGAACGCGGATATGTATCCCTCGACAGAGGCACTGCTGCAGACGAAAACGCTGATACGGCATCTGAGGACAAGCCTGTCGATACATCAGAAACAGCTTCCGAGGATGAAGAAGCAGATGATACTGAAGATGCATGATATTTTCACAAAGCAAGGGGATGTGACGTTGGCCGCATCCCCTATTTTTTTTATGTCTTAATGTTTTTTAGCATCCAGAATCTGCTGTTTTAAATCTCTTGCCTTATCCTTCATTCTGGCATTGGCATTCGGAGAAAGTAATATTCCGGATATCAATTTTGCTGCTACATCATATTTTTCAAACTTAATCGCCGTCACTGAAATCAGATAATCCACTGTTGTCTCGTCCATCCCGCACATTGGGAAAGATTCCGACTGACGTGCTGCAAGAAAACCTTCCAATGCACTCTTGAGAAGTTCCATCTCATCTGCCTGACATAGACGCATCTGCTCATCATATGCCGCATCCGTAATGTCAAGCTGTTCCATCTTACCGCGTGCAATCCACGCCATCTTCAGACAGATATAGGCTTTTTCACTTGCCTTGCCCCTCTTTACGATTGCATTGGCAAGTGCCAGCTTATAGCGTTCCATTGCATCATCATAGCTGTATATAGGGTGCTCCGGTATCGCTTTGAATCCCTTTGATATATTTTCCTTGACCAGCTTGGCCTGTGGTGGTGTGATTACTTTGAAGTATCTTGCAAGTGCTGCATATCCACAGTGCGGACATAATATAATGTCATATTTCAAGGAATCTACCTTATCATACTTCGGGCGCAGATCGGAATCCGTTCCGAGCAGCTTCGCCTTTCCGACTTTGATGGTTTTGGTCTTGAATTCAGTATCGCAGACCGGACAGGTATAGCTCTTATCAAAAAGGAAATCCTTTTCCTCCGGTTCCTTTCTCTCAGGCCCCTCGCCGCCGTTTTCCTTCTTTTGTGTCTCATATAGATCAACATTTTCCAAATTACCCAAACCAAATTGATCTAACCCCGACAATATTCCCATTACAGAACCTCCTTAGTAAATCATGGTAATTTAAACGAACTTTTGAGTGAGACAATTCGATTAAATACGAGTGCATCCGGCTTGGAATCCTTGGCATCAACACAGAAAAATCCCTGCCTCACAAATTGATAACTGTCATAGGCCTGTGCTCCGTCAAAGCTCGGCTCTACATAACAGTCTTTCATAATCTTCAAAGAATCAGGATTCAGATTCAGACTGCCATCTTCATTATAAACACCCTTTTCTTCATCTATGATATTCTCATATAATCTTATTTCTGCTTTCACGGCATATGGTGCCGGAACCCAGTGAATGGTTCCCTTGACCTTACGTTCTGCAAAGCCTGATCCGCATTTTGTTGCCGGATCATAGGTACAGTGTATTTCAACCACTTTACCGTTCTCATCCTTCTGAAAGCTTTCACATTTTACAAAATAAGCATGCATCAGGCGTACTTCATTGCCCGGAAACAGTCTGAAATATTTCTTCGGCGGTTCTTCCATGAAGTCTTCCCTGTCAATATATAACTCACGGCAGAACGGCACCTTACGATATCCGAGTTCCTCATTTTCCAAATTGTTTGCCACATCCAAATATTCTACCTTGTCCTCCGGCCAGTTATCGATCACCAGTTTGATTGGATCAAGAACTGCCATCATACGCGGCTTTTTCAGCTTCAGATCTTCCCGAATGCAATATTCCAGCATTGCATAATCAACTGAAGAGTTGGCCTTGGACACTCCACACAGCTCTACAAACATCTTGATGGCCTCCGGAGTGAAGCCACGTCGTCTCAGTGCTGCAATGGATACAAGTCTCGGATCATCCCAACCATCCACAATCCCGTCCTGAACCAGCTTCTTAATATAGCGCTTGCCGGTTACGACATTGGTCAAATAAAGTTTTGCAAACTCAATCTGCTTTGGAGGTTTCACATATTCCAGTTCTCTGACGACCCAGTCATACAATGGTCTGTGATCTTCAAATTCCAGCGTACAGATAGAATGGGTCACGCCTTCGATTGCATCCTCGATCGGATGTGCAAAATCATACATCGGGTAGATGCACCATTTATCTCCTGTATTATGATGCGTCATATGTGCCACACGATAGATGATCGGATCACGCATGTTGATGTTTGGAGACGCCATATCTATCTTGGCACGAAGCACCTTTGCACCATCTTCATACATTCCGTTCTTCATATTTTCAAACAATTCCATATTTTCTTCTACGCTTCTGTTTCTATAAGGACTTTCTTTGCCCGGTTCTGTCAGGGTGCCTCTGTACGCACGAATTTCATCCGGTGTCAGATCACAGACATATGCCTTGCCCTTACGAATGAGCTTGACAGCTCCTTCATACATCTGTTCAAAATAATTAGACGCAAAGAACAGTCTGTCTTCCCAGTCTGCACCCAGCCATTGTACATCGGCCTTGATCGACTCGACAAACTCAGTATCCTCTTTCGTCGGATTCGTATCATCAAAACGCATATTGAATTTACCATGGTACTTCTGTGCCAGTCCGTAATTCAATAAGATAGACTTAGCATGTCCAATATGCAGATATCCGTTTGGTTCCGGTGGAAATCGGGTACAAATTGTATCATAACTACCCTCTGAAAGATCTTTTTCGATTATCTGTTCAATAAAATTTTTGGAGACTACTTCTTCATTTTCTTTTTTTTCATTGAGATCCATTGATTTGTTCCTTTATCCCATTTAATTTTAGCACAATATTAATTATATCTGTTTTTACCCCATTTAGCAAGACATCTGTGAAGATTCCTACGGCTCCTGCAAGGAGGACGGTTCTGCTGTCTGTTCGGATGCTTCCTTCGCGACATCGATCTCAGCCACGGCAGTGTCTAATTCCTGCTGCAGCAGTTTCAGGTCTGCTCGAATGGACAGCTTCTGAGGGCAGGCTTTCTCACATAATCCGCACTCTACACAACTTCCCGGCTTTTCAGATTCTTCAACATCATTACTCCAGCTCCACTTCAAGGCGCCTACATTTTCATAAATACCATAATCATTCCAGATTTTAAAGTTCGCCGGAATGTTAACACCCTTAGGGCAAGGCATGCAATAACCACAGCCTGTACAGCCATTTCGGATTCGCTTCTTTCTCTCCGTGGATACCTTTAATACGGCAATCTGCTCATTCGGTGTCAGAGGCATAAACGGACTGAAGGTATACAGATTGTCATGCACCTGCTCCATCGTCGACATGCCGCTCAGGATCACCTTGACATTCGGCAGGCTGCCAACCCAGCGAAGCGCCCATGAGGCATAAGAAGCATTCTTGGACAATTCCTTGAAATGTCTGCCGATGCTGTCCTCCATATAGGCAAGCGAACCTCCTCTGACCGGTTCCATAACGATCATCGGAACGCCGAGCTCCTCTGCCAGCTTGTAGCCGCGTATTCCTGCCTGCAGCTCTGTATCCATATAGTTCAGTTGTATCTGGCAAAAATCCCAGTTCCTGTACTTGATGATTTCTTCAAATGCCTCATAACTGTCATGAAAAGAAAATCCGAAATATCTGATCCTGCCGTTTTTCTTCTGCTCCTCCAGCCAGTCTACCACACCAAGTTCACACATCTTGTAAAAGCTGTCCGCATTCAAAGAATGTAATAAATAAAAGTCAATGTATGTCGTGCGGAGTTTCTCAAACTGCTCTGCAAATATGCGTTCCGCATCTGCAAGTGAAGAAACCTCCCAGCATGGAAGCTTCGTTGCCAGATAATAGGTTCCGCGCTCATATTTCTGCAGTACCTCTCCCATGAAGCTTTCACTCTCTCCGTCATGATAGGGATAGGCCGTATCATAATAATTGACCCCCGCTTCCATCGCTGTATCTATCATCTTCGCAGCTCTTGCCCTGCTGATTTTCCCGCTGCCCGTTGTAGGAAAGCGCATACAGCCGAATCCTAAAAGAGAGGTTTCTATCCCCAATTGTTCCATTTTCCTATATTCCATCCTGTTCACCTCTTTCTTTTATCATAACACCAAAGTCCTCCTTCGGTCAAAGTCAATCTACCAGCTGCCGGGATACCAACTCAGCAAAAAAGCCCCGTGCTGCAATCAATTCCTCATATGTACCGTCCTCTATAATCTTCCCCTGATCCAAAACTACAATGCGGTCACAATGCCTGATTGTCGAAAGACGATGTGCGATTACCACACGCGTACATTTCAATGCATCTAACGAATCAGACACAATCTTCTGGGTCACATTATCCAATGCACTGGTTGCCTCATCAAACATCAGGATTTTCGGTCTGGGGGCAACTGCCCGTGCAATCATCAGGCGCTGTCGCTGACCGCCGGATATACCGCCAGAGCCTTCAGAAATGTAAGTATGCATCTCCATCGGCATATTTCGGATATCTTCATCAATTCCCGCCATCCGAGCCGCTTCCCATGCTTCATTCATAGTCAGCCACGGAGCAGAAATTGTAATATTAGAAAAAATATCTCCCGCAAACAGCTTGCCATCCTGCAGTACCACACCGATTCTGCGGCGAAGAGACTTCATATCCAGCGTTGTCAGATCCTTTCCGTCATAATAGACGGCTCCACGATTTGGCGTCTCGAATCCCAGCAGCAGACGCATCAATGTCGTCTTGCCGCAGCCCGTCTTGCCGACAATGGCAACGTACTGTCCCGGACGGATTTTAAGAGAAAAATTGTCCATTACATAGGGCATATCCTCACTGTATCTAAAAGAAACATTATTCAATTCTATTGCTCCGCTTATGCGTGTCAGAACCTTTTTATGCGCAGAAATCTCCGGCACCTGCTCCAGAAGCGGCTGTACCATTTCCAGAATCGGCTTAATATTGGAGATTGTCGCCGTCATGGACGCAAGCGTCATAAACGCACCGCTGATCATACCATAGGATACCTGAAAGGTCATGTAATCTGCTACACTGATACCGCTTACCGCAGCAAAATAATAAATGGCAACTGTTCCAAGCAGAGAAATGGCTGTGGAAATCACCGGGTTGATCTTCAGAAAAAACGGAGGTGCATACTCCAGTCTGGCAACGCCCTCATACTGCTTTGCCCATTTGGCAAAAGCCCTGCGTTCTGCCCCTGACAGCTTAATTTTCTGAATTCCCGTAATCAGGTTAAAAACCATGCCGTCCAGCTTAGAGGACAGCTTCATCTTCCGCTTGGTCAAATTCATCTGAAGCAGACTCGAAACCACTGTAAACAACACCGTAATCAGTATGACACACAACGCCGGAACTGTCAGTGAGGGCGTATAATGTGCAATCTGAATAATATATACAAAGGCAAACAGAGAAGTCAGCCCAGTATCTAATACAGCATTGATCAGCATCGTTCCAAGTCCCTCGATATAAGATACCCTGCTGGCCAGCTCTCCGGAACTGTATTCCTTGAAAAACGGTGCCGGCATGGACAAGACACGCATCATTGCCGCAGACTGCACCGACAGATTCATCTTCGTCTCAATCCGCGACATGATCATAGACTTTGTAATCGTGATCAAAGCAGACGAAACTGCAGTTCCGATCAGCAGGCCCGCAATCGGCAGCAGCACCGTGATTCGGCCATCATAAATAGCCTGACCGAAAATCAACTGATTGGCATAGGGTGTCATAAGTCCCAGCAGAGATACCGCCAAGGATGCAAAAATGATCATCAGATAATCTGCCCTGTCCAGCGTTCTGAACATATATTCCAAAAGATCACGGATTCCTATCTTTCGTATTGGAAACGGCTTATAGAAACAAATCGCCTCATCTGCAAGCAAATCTGCATTTTTTTCATTGATCCGTACCTGTTCGCCTGTCTTGTAATCCGTAAATTCGTAGCCTGAAATTCCTCCGGGAACCAGGGCTACCGGAGTTCCGTCCTTCATACTTCCAAGCAGGGCACCAATGGCATCCTGATACCAGCCATCCGTCAGCTTCACCGTTCTTCGCATAATACCGACCGGACGCAATATGTATTCCAACTGTTCATTGAGATCTTCTATCTGTTCGGGCATTTTGACCGGCTTCACATGATAATAGTCAAGAATCTGCTCAATTGCATCTCTGTTACGCCGTCCTGTTGTCGCATGTGCACGCGTGACTGCGTCCCCCATAATGACACCGGACATACCAATAAAAGCATCCGAAAAGCCTTCTTCGTCGCTGCGTATTCTCTGCCTGATCTGTTCTTCAAACCATCCTGCCATAGTCTCTACCTATTCACTCGTAATTAGTTTTGTATACATCCCATTCAATTTCATCAGTTCCTCATGTGTTCCACGCTCTGCCACCCGTCCCCGATCCAGAACAATAATTTCATCACAATCGCGAATCGTAGAGAGTCTGTGTGCCACCACAACACAGGTAATGCCCCTTGCCTCGATTGCATTGACCACCTCATATTCTGTCTTGGCATCCAGTGCTCCGGTTGCCTCATCCATAATGATGATCGTTGGATCCTGTGCAAGCACCCTCGCTATCTCAAGTCTCTGACGCTGTCCTCCTGAGAAGTCCTTGCCGCCTTCAATCAGCTTATGCTGGTAGCCGCCTTCACGCTGCATGATGTCTTCATGAATGTTCGCGTCACGGGCTGCCAAAATCATTTCAAAATCTTCAATGGATTGATCCCACATCTTAATATTGTTTTCAATCGTGTCCTCGAATAGAATAATGTCCTGATCCACAACTGCCAAAGAACCGGTAAATACGGCATGGTCAATCTCAGGAATCGGCTTTCCGTCAAACAGGATTTCTCCACTCCATGGCTGATACAGACCCGAAATCAATTTAGAAAGTGTCGATTTTCCACAGCCGGAAGCGCCCACAAGTGCAACCCTGCTTCCGCTTTTCAGTTCCAGATTAAAGTCCTCAATGAACGGTGGATCCAGCTTAGAATAGCCAAATGTCACATGCTTCATCACCAGATTTCCTGACAGCTTGGCATAAGCCCCCTCCTGTGCCTCCGCCTGCTCATTGACTGTATATTCCACATCCGCCGGATATTCCATAACATCCTCAATACGCTCCATGTTGGTACGCATTTCCTGATAGTTCTGTCCTGCACTGATCAGAGAATCTGCCGGTGCGATGAAGGAGAACATAAACCCCTGAAAAGCCAGAATCATACCGACCGTAAATTGCCCCTCCATAGTCAGCCAGACACCCAAAACCAATATGACAATGTTCGTGATCGTAGATACCAGCGCCGGTACAGCGCCCAAATATTGATTCAGCTTCATGAATTTGACCGTCTGGGAATTGACCGATGCTTGATAGCCTGCCCATCTTTGAAAATATCCATTTTCGGCTCCGCTGGCTTTGATGGTCTCTATCATTTCAATACCGCTGACCGTAGCTGCTGCCAGCTTACCGCTCTCACACATCTGTACACGTGTAATGTTGATACGCTGCCTTGAAATTTCTCTAGCCACAAGCAGATTGATCATGACCGACAGGATTCCGACAAGTGTCAGAAGCGGGCTGAATCTGAACATGACCACCAGATAAAACAGCAGCATGCCAAAATCAATCAACAACGGTGCAAACTCATCAATCAAAGCGGATGCAATGCTTTCGTTCGTGGCCTGTCTGACTGCAATATCTCCCGCCATCCTCTGTGAGAAAAATTCCATCGGCATACGCAGCACATGCCACAGAAAGCTTGAATTAGCAACAATTGCAAGTTTCCCTTCTATTTTCAACATATAAATCGTCCGAACACCGGCTACCAATATCTGCAGAAAAGCAAAAAGCAGCATAAGCGCAATAAACGGATACAGCCATTCCGGATTTTTTCCTGTCAGCAGACGATCCAGCAGTACCCGTGAGAAAATCGGATTGATGATACCGATCACCGAGGTAATCAGTGCCGTCAAAATCACGAATATAAATGCCGGAATTGTTCCCTGCAGCTTCGTTCCCACGAAGCTTCCGATGCTCTTTGGCTTTCCGTCCGGCACAAAATCCTCTGTCGGCTCAAACATCAGACAGATTCCGGTGAATCCTTCATCAAATTCCTTCATACTGATCTGAACCGTACCTCTAGCCGGATCATTGAGAACCACCTTGTTTCCCTTAAATCCGCAAAGTACGACAAAGTGGCAGAAATTCCAATGGATGATACATGGAAAATTTCCTTCGCTTCGCAGCAGTTCCGGCTCATATTTGTAGCCCTTGGCATCCAGACCATAGCTTCTGGCTGCCTTTAATATATTCTTGGCATTGGAACCGTCTCTGGAAACACCGCAGTCCGCTCTGACCTGCTCCAGTGGAAGCCACTTTCCATAATAGGCCAAGATCATCGTCAGACAGGCGGCACCGCACTCCAGCATTTCCATCTGCATCACGACCGGTACCTTTGCATAGCCCTTGGTCACAGCAGGACGCACCTTATTCAGTTTTTCCTTTTTCTCTGTCATACTCATCCGGACGATTCCTGTTCTCTTTCATGACATTCTTATGCATCAACTGCTCTGCACATTAATTCATCATAAATGATATGGCATGTTCTGCAGTACCCGGCAGTTCCCCATATACAGCCCAAATCAATACAGCGGCCAAGAAAATAATCGCTGCCGCCAGTATCACCCATGTGCTCGGATTGGATACCTTGATATAATCATTTAACTGATCCGGTGAAAAGACTTTGTCCAGACTCTTCTTCCTGAATAATGAATCTTTCATGATACATACCTCCATCTATACTCATAATAATAAGTGCTTTCTAACTTTTCCGCAAGGGCTTTATCCTCCTGAAATCAGACCGGAAGTACCCAAAATAAATCGGCTCAAATCATTGTAACTGGATTTGAGCCGATCATGACCGGACTGCTGTTATCCAGAATCGAACTGGAGACCTCCACATTACCAATGTGGCGCACTACCGACTGTGCTATAACAGCATAGTGATTACTATCACCGAAGGACATTCTACCATATTCCACAGGGAATTGTCTATCACTTTTTCAGTATTTCTTTCTTGATTTTATTTTTCACCCGCTGCAGGGCATTATCAGTGGATTTTTCATCCTTACCAAGCACTTTGGCAATCTGCACATAACTCATTCCCGTAATATACAGATCCAACACCTGCTTTTCAAAGGAACTGAGTGCATGGTCGATTTTATCCTCCAGCGCATTGACATTTTCTTTATCGAAAAACAGTTCTTCCGGACTCTTATCTACTGCAGACTGCAGAGCGTCTGCCAGAACAGCCTCTTCACCGTCTGCATCAGACATATCAGTATATAATGAAACATAGGAATTGAGCGGCGTATGCTTCTGCCGGCCTGCTGCCTGCACAGCGGTATACATCTGTCTCGACACACACAAATCCGCAAATGTATAAAAGCTTGCATCACGGCCGCTGTCATAGTCACGGATTGCTTTGAACAGACCGATCATTCCCTCTTGGATCAGATCTTCATTATCCGCACCGAGGATGAACATAGACTTCGCCTTGCTGCGTACGAGATTTTTATACTTATCCATGATAAAATCCGTGATCGGAGCTTCTCCCTCACGTAATCTTACGATCAGCTCTTCGTCCGATATCTGATCGTATGTATTTCTTTTATCCGAATCATTTACCTGCATCTATGCTCCATTTGTTTTATGTAAACTTTTTATGTTATCTGTTGTCCGATCTGCTTTTTCAGTCTGCTTCCTTACAGCATCCTCTGCCTTACGATCTCATAAGCCAGTACGCCCGCTGCCACAGATGCATTCAGAGAATCGATATCGCCCTTCATCGGAATGCCGGCCACATAATCACACTTTTCCTTAATCAGCCTTCCGACACCTGTTCCTTCGCTGCCGATCACCAATCCAATCGGTCCCGTAAGATTGTGGCGATACATCACTTCACCATCCATATCCCCACACACAAACCAGAGTCCCTGCTTCTTCAGATCCTCCATCGTCTGTACCAGATTGGTCACCTTGGCCACTGGCGTATAATTCAATGCGCCTGCAGATGTCCTTGCAACGACCGCCGTCAGCCCGACTGCGCGGTTTTTCGGAATGATCACTCCATGCGCACCGCACAGGTTTGCAGTTCTGATGATTGCACCCAGATTATGAGGGTCTTCAATATTATCCAACAGGAAAATGAAAGGCGGTTCCCCCTTCTCCTCTGCTTTCTTCAGAATATCCTCTACCTCGGCATACTCATATGCCGCTGCCTGTGCAATCACGCCCTGATGATGCCCGGTTGTGCTCATCTGGTCAAGTCGCTCCTTGTCCACATACTTGATGAGCGTATCATGCTTCTTGGCTTCCCGCTTGATTGTCACCACAGGTCCGTCCTGACAGCCATCCAACACATATAATTTATCAATTGTTTTTCCTGCACGGAATGCCTCAATCACTGCATTGCGGCCTTCAATCAGAAATTCCTCATAGCCCATTCTTTTTCTCCCTTCACATCCTGCCGCATAGCTCAAGCCCCAGCTTCAGCAAATCAACAACTCTCTCTGGTCTTCCCTGCAAATATAAATAACCGCACACAGCCTCCAAACCGGTTGCTTTCCGATAATCTGCCACAGACGCATTCTTGGCTGTCGTGTAAGACTTCGCGTTTCGCCCCCGCCTGTAAATATCCTGCTCCTCCTCAGTCATATACTCCTGCAGAAGTTCTGCCATCTGCGCCTGCGTTCCCGCCTTTACAAGTTCACTCGTCTGTTTATGCAGCTTATTTGCGGCACAGTTTGCCCTGCATACCACAGCCGACTTCATGATCAAGTCATAAATGCTGTCACCAATGTAAGCAAGGGTAAGAGGCGAATATGCATTGATATCCGCCTCTTTCAGTTCAAATTGCTGCTTTATATAACATAATAACTGTTGCTCTTCCATTTGACTGCTTATGCCTTCTTCCACTTCACGCCCTCACGCGTATCCTCCAGCAAAATCCCCTGCTCCAGCAGTTCGTTGCGAATCGCATCCGCTTTGGCAAAATCCTTTGCTTTCTTTGCTTCCTTACGTTCTTCGATCTTAGCCTCCACATATGCGGCCAGTTCGCCATCCTCCTGCTCTGCTGCAAAAGGCACCGTCAGATCAAGCGACAATACGCGGTCAAAATCTGCAAGCAGTGCATGCTTGGTCGCATCATTGATGTCTTCTTTGAGCAAATCATAGACAATCGTAATTGCCATGGCCGTGTTCAGATCATTTCCAATCGTCTCACCAAATCTGTTTCGATAGGTTTCAAAGACAGACTCATCTATCTTTCCCTCTGCCGTGTAGGAACTGGTCTTTGTACGAAGCTTACGATAGGTTGCTGCTACAGAATCAAGCTGCTCATAGGAAAATTCCAGCGGTTTACGATAGTGAGACTGTAAGCAGAACATTCTGTAGGCAAGCGGGTCGTAACCCTTTTGCTCTAACAGGTCAACTGTCAGGAACTCGCCCTTGGACTTGCTCATTTTTCCTGATTTATCATTCAGATGGTGTACATGAAACCAGTAATTACACCACTTATGTCCCACATAGGACTCACTCTGCGCCACTTCATTGGTATGATGCGGGAAAATATTATCAACACCACCGCAATGAATATCCATTCTCTCACCCAAATGCTTCATGCTGATTGCAGAGCACTCAATGTGCCAGCCCGGATACCCAAGTCCCCACGGACTCTCCCATTTCAATGCCTGATCTTCAAACTTCGACTGTGTGAACCACAGCACGAAATCGTTTTTATTTCTCTTATTGGTATCCTCAGCCACATCCTCACGGACACCGACCAAAAGTTCATCCTCGCTTTGATTGCCGAACACATAATACGTTGACAGCTTAGAGGTATCAAAGTATACATTGTCGCCTGCTACATAGGCATAGCCTTTTTCCAGCAGCACCTCTATCATATGAATGAACTCTGCAATACAGTTGGTCGCAGGCTCTACCACATCCGGCCGTTTGATGTTCAGCTTCCCGCAGTCAGAAAAGAAAGCATCCGTATAAAATTTAGCAATTTCCATGACCGTCTTATGCTCACGTTTTGCCCCATTTAACATCTTATCCTCGCCGCTGTCGGCATCACTCGTCAGATGTCCTACATCAGTGATGTTCATAACACGCTTCACATCATAGCCAAGATAACGGAAGGTCTTTTCCAGCACATCCTCCATCAAGTAGGAACGCAGATTTCCGATATGCGCAAAATGGTATACGGTCGGGCCGCATGTATACATGCTGACCTTGCCCTCTGTATTTGGAATAAATTCTTCCTTTTTTTTCGTTAATGTATTATATAAGATCATTTTCCTTGTTTCCTCCATCCTGTTACGTTCATTTTTCACGCAGAGCACGCCTTTGTCATACACCATTGCTATTGGAGGACTTTTCCCTCTGAAGCTGTCTGACAGCCTTCTCCATATCTAACAGCCTGTTCGTCAGCTCCGAATTTGCTCTTTGCAGATTCTGCAGATCCTCCCGGACCGGATCGGGCAAATCTACTTGATTCATGTCCTCTCGCGGAAATGCAACGTGATTGCGCTTTACCACACGTCCCGGTACACCCACAACAGTAGAATTGGGCGGCACTTCCTCAAGGACAACAGAACCGGCTCCAATCTTAGAATTTTCCCCTATGGTGAAAGAACCAAGTACCTTGGCTCCTGCACTGATCATCACATTGTCGCGTATCGTTGGATGACGCTTTCCGTGCTCCTTACCGGTTCCTCCAAGTGTAACTCCCTGATAAAGCGTCACGTTATTGCCAATGATCGTCGTTTCTCCGATAATCACCCCATTGCCGTGATCAATGAAAAAGCCCTCACCGATCTCTGCACCCGGATGAATCTCAATTCCCGTTTTTCTGGCTGCACGTTGTGAAATCCATCGTGCCAGAAAATAATGTCCTTTTTTATATAACCGATGTGCCTGACGGTACTTCATCATCACCTTGAAGCTTGGGTACAGAAATACCTCCATGGCACTGTGAATCGCCGGATCCCGCTCCCTGATGACACGTATTTCATCCTTCACACGCTGAATATAGCCCATCTTACCGCCTCCAAATATGGGATTGCCGTACAATCCGTTTCATTAAAGAGTCTATGCAATTACTGCTGATTTGTCAATTGTTTTTGGCAGCCGCTGCAGCCTGCACATCCGCTCATATTTGCTTCCGTCATATTTGCTTCAATCATATCCACTGCTGTCGTCAGCATACAGATTGCCTGTGCACTGATGCCCTCGCCGCTTCCGGTAAAGCCAAGCCCCTCCTCCGTAGTCGCCTTAATATTGATCTGACTCTCTGCAAGGCCAAGTGCCCGCGCCACATTTGTACGCATCTCATCAATATACGGCCGCATTTTGGGTGCCTGCGCAATGATTGTTGCATCTATGTTATCTATAAAGAAATTTGCCTCCTCCAGCAGTCCTCCGACCCGTTCCAAAAGTGCAATGCTGGAAATCCCCTTATATTGAGGGTCTGTATCCGGAAAATGCTTTCCGATATCTCCAAGTGCCGCAGCTCCAAGCAGTGCATCCATGATAGCATGTACCACTACATCTGCATCTGAATGTCCTAATAATCCTTTTTCATATGGTATGTGTACGCCACCCATAATCAGGTCGCGGTTCTCCGTCAGTCTGTGTACATCGTAGCCCATTCCGATTCTCATGTTGGTGTTTCTCCTTTTTCCCTTGACAGGGTATCTGTTTCGATATATATTGTATGGAAACGGACGAAAAATATATTGTCCGCAAATAGTATATCATATTTATGTAATGCTAGGGGAGCTTTTTTTGCTGAGACTGTCATCCTTGATGACTAACCCTCATGACCTGAACCGGATAATACCGGCGTAGGCAAGCAGTTTTAAGGCTAACCCTCCCATTTCAACACAAAAGGAGGATTTTTTTATGTCAAAAACAAATCATTTTAACGTGCGGCGGCTGGCTTTCTGCGGTGTTGCACTGGCACTCGCCACCGTCACCTCGCTGCTGAAGGTATTTGAGTTTCCCTTTGGTGGCTCCGTCACACTGCTGTCCATGCTTTTTATCTGCCTGATCGGATATTTTTATGGGCCGGTCACCGGACTCTGCGTTGGTACTGCATACGGTGTGCTTCAATTGTTACTTGATCCCATCATTTATTATCCCTTGCAGGTCATCATGGACTATTTTCTGGCATTTGGGGCATTGGGACTGAGCGGTTTCTTCCAGAAAAAGAAACATGGTCTGCTCATCGGCTATTTGGTTGGCATCACTGGCCGCTGGATTTTCGCCAGTCTATCCGGTTATATTTTCTGGAGTGAATATGCATGGGATGGCTGGAACGCCCTCGCGTATACGATGGTCTACAACGGTGCTTACATCTATGCAGAAGGACTCATAACTGTGATCCTGCTTGCACTCCCGCCTGTTGCAAATGCAATCAGCCGCGTTAAAACGGCGGTAATGGAACATTCCTGACAGGATAGGAAAGACCCCTCTTTTGATTTGAGGGGTCTTTTTTGAAAGAGTTGCATAATATATGATTTGTTGGGTTTTACTGCTTAATCAGTTCCTCTGCCATTGCGAAAAAATCATCCTCGCTCATGACAGCATTGCGGCACATCAGTGAATAGTCTAGTCCGTCCTGTTCCCATGTTGTAAAAGAAATATCATCTTCCTCTATTTCATCTGTACCGACTGAAATATAATAATGCGGGCCTGCCATATTCGCCTCGTCCTCGGCAGTCATTTCATAATCTACCGGAACGTTTTTATAATGATCGACCTTATAAGAAACCGTAATTCCATTAATGTCCTTTTGTGCCATCGCATCTGGTTCGTAATCTGCTGCCTCTGCCTGCACCTCATGTACGATCAGTTCTATATCCGGAGCTCCTTCTTTCTTATAATAACCCCACCATTCCTTGAAGGTACCAAAGCGTTTATTGGACTCATCCATCTTATCGGTACCACTGATATCCATACTGGTGAAAGCATACCCATTCGAGAAGTTCTCTATACAGGCAAATGTAAATCCTGCTTTTTCCTGAGCCTCTGCAAGTTCTGCATAGGAATCATACTGATATCCCAAAGACAGAGAAGATACATACCCTGTGATCCGCCCCGTAGCATACACTCCGGTAGGGATCAGGATACATGCTGCGATCACCGCAGCGGCAACCCACATTTTATTTATTTTATTTATTTTTTTCATAGTTTTCTCCTGCTTCCGATGCGCAGCCAGGTGCATGATGTCAACCACATTCATTTGACCTTCATGCGTATCAAGCTGCTCATCAATTTTTCTTTTCAACTCCACCGATGCACTGATGGAATCACTCTCATTGTGCAATGCGCGGCTGATTCGCATATTCATATCGCTTTGCCTTCTCATGATGGTTAACCTCCTGTTCTGCTTTCTGTAAATACTTTTTTAGTTTTCCCCTTGCCGTAAACAGTCTCGACTTAACAGTCCCCTCAAGACAGTTACAGGCTGCGGCAATTTCCTTTGTTGACATCTGATTGTAATAATAATACACGATCATTGTGCGGTATTTGATATCCAGCTTCTCAATGGCTCTGTAAAGTTCGTCAGACTGTTCTCTGTCCACGACAATATCCAGTGCTGACACACCATCTGTTCGTTCCGCTCTCTGCTCAATTGCTTCCTCCGGATACTCCTGTGCCGCTCTCTTTCCATAGTTCCATGCCGTCCGAGTCAGGATCTGATACAGCCATGGCTTAAAGCCCGCATTGTTCTTCAGTTCCCCACAGTGCAGATAACATTTGATAAATGTCTCCTGCACGATGTCCTCGCTGTCTGCACGATTGCCAACAATCAAATATGCCATGCGTAATATTCGATTACAATAGATTTCATAGATCCGGTCAAAAGCCTCTCTGCTTCCCAGTTTCATGCTTTCCACCAGTCTCAATTCATCCTCCAAGAAAATGCCTCCTTTCTCCCTCTCACAGGCTTGTTCGGTGCACACCTGTAATTAAGAGCAGGTTCATCGGAATTTGGTTCATTTTATTTTCTGTTACTGAATCCTCACACGATCCGGATGTTCTCCTGACCAGCCAAGCTGCGGCAATGTTTCCAAAATCGATAAATCTTCTTCCTCAATGGAGAAATCAAATACATCCAGATTTTGTCGCATCCGCTCCGGTGCCGAAGATTTTGGCAGCGGCAGTACATTACTTTGCAGCAGGAAACGAATACAGATCTGTGCAACAGATTTCTGATATTTTTGTGCCAGTCTGAGCAATACAGGTTCTTCCATCACTCTTGCCCTGCCGATCGGACTCCAGGCTTCCATCTGAATGTTCTGACGTTTGCAATAATCTCTTGCAAAGCGCTGCATATAGCCCGGATGCAGTTCAAGCTGATCAACCATCGGCTGGACGGAAGCATGCTGCAGCAGATTCTCAATATGATGTGGAAGGAAGTTGCTGAGACCGATTGCCTTGACTCTGCCGGCACGATACAGCTCTTCCATGGCCTTCCACGATGCAGCATCCAGTTCTCTCCACGTATCCAGTATATATTCCTCATCTGCAAGAGGACGCGGCCAGTGAATCAGGTATAAATCAAGGTAGTCCGTCCCCAGCCGCTTACAGGATGCTTCAAATGCAGCATAGGTCTCCTCATATCCTAGATTTCCCTTCCACAACTTGGATGTCAGGAAAAAGTCTTCCCTGTTCAGCCCGCTTTCGGTAATGGCCTCTCTGAGATACTCCTCATTATCATAAAATGCAGCCGTATCAAAGTGCCGATAGCCCTGCTCGATTGCTTTTCTTATAATTTCAGCATCATTGCCCGTAGTTGTCTTGTAGGTTCCAAAGCCGACTGCCGGGATCTCAAGTCCGTTATTCAATGTATAATGTGTCATATACCTTACCTTCCTTCCGCCTGTACCAAATCAATGTTTTCTGTTCTGATTTCATTATATCGAGTTTATGCGAATTTACAATCAACTTCTTTCTTCCAGTCATCTCCTATTGTCTGAATATTACGAAATTGTTACAATTTCATTGTACTTAGCTAATACAAATAATTTAAGGAGGTTTTGAATATGTGTTTCAGATTTTTCAGTAACTGTACCGATATCATGTCATTGCTCCGCAATTGTTTCGGATGCTAAAGGAGAGTATATGTTGATATAAAATAGTAGGGTGCGCTTTGCACTCTACTATTTTAGGTTCTAAAAGAGGTTCTAAAAAAATCAAAATGTTCT
>CAZABT010000016.1:35574-36977 GCA_964483395.1 uncultured Lachnospiraceae bacterium | reverse complement strand
CTTGGGACATTTTCCCGTTTGGTATATAAGGACATTATCATAAATGGTTTATAGAGTTAGTCCATCATCGGAAAAAATACTTGCTAAATTGGGAAAACTATGGTAAACTACGAATTACTTAAACGATTAAGGCTAATCTTACCGGTTACTATTAACAATCTTTATTTTTCGTGAAGAAAGGTTGAATCTTCCATGTCTGTGAAGAAAAGAACAGTTACGGTTCTTATTTATGCAGGTATTCTGCTGGTGATTATATCAGGTTTTGTTTTATTACATTTGAGCATGGTTTATTCAGCTCAAAAATCTTTGTTTGAAATCCAAAATAATACGATGGGTGGTGTAACAGGACCGTTTTCCGTGGATATGGAGATTGCAAAGAACTGGACGGATGAGGAACTCCATCCGGAGACTCCTGTAGGAGCGCAGTATGACGGTACGATTGTTAATCATACGACAGAGCCGTTAAGTCAGTGGCAATTGACCATGAGCATTCCGGAAGATGCAGTCATTGACAGCTCCTGGAACGGAAATTATGAAATCAAGAATGGTCAGATAGTTGTTACGCCGTTAGATTATAACATGCAGATCGAGCCGGAAGAAGCAGTGACATTCGGGTTCGTCGTATATGCAGGAGAACTGATTGATTTTTCTCATTGTACACTGGAAGGGTGTAAGGTCACAGAATTTTACCAATCTCCCGTGTTTGTTATATTGACTGTCATGGCGGTATTATGGGTGATCGCCCTTACTGTCAGCACTACGATTTACCTGAGAACATCAAAATATGTGAAGCGGCAGAAGCACGATGCCCAGATCATCATGCAATCTATGAATACCTTTGCCAACATGATAGACGCGAAGGATACTTATACGCAGGGACATTCCACGCGTGTGGCCATCTACGCAAAAGAAATTGCCAGACGTATGAAATTTCCAGAGGATGAGATCAATAAGCTTTATTACATTGCTTTGATGCATGACTGCGGCAAGATCGGAATCCCCGATGCCGTATTGAAAAAACCGGAGAAGCTGACCGGTGAGGAGTGGAAGCTGATACGGTCACATACAACGCTGGGAAGCAATGTATTGGAGAATTTTACGACCATTGAAGGGATTCGTGACGGAGCACTTTATCATCATGAGCGATATGACGGAACCGGATATCCTGCCGGACTCAAGGGTGTAGACATACCACTGTATGCCAGAATCATCTGTATTGCAGATTCCTATGATGCAATGAGTTCCAACCGCTGCTATAGAAATCAGATGGATCAGCAAAAGATATTGGACGAACTTGAATTCAATGCCGGCTCACAGTTTGATCCCAGCATCGTAAAATATATGATTGCCATGATCAAGGATGGCTTTGTAGAGCATGTACAGGCCAGATAACATGTACAGGC
>CAZABT010000016.1:15806-35474 GCA_964483395.1 uncultured Lachnospiraceae bacterium | reverse complement strand
CCATGATCAAGGATGGCTTTGTAGAGCATGTACAGGCCAGATAACATGTACAGGCTTGATAATCTGTCTCATTCGGAATAAGAGACAGCAAATGCAACATACTAAAGAGGAAAAAGAAGGGTCATTGATCCTTCTTTTTTTATAAAAGATTAATTTCAATAGAAAATAGAATGTGGTATACTGTATGCCATGGAGGAATGCACGTTATGATAAAATTGGAGCATATTAGTTATCAGGTTGCCGAGAGCACGGAGCATATTGAGATTTTGAAGGATATCAATTTGAATATAGAGGAGAAGTTTATTGCGATCACAGGTCCGAACGGCGGTGGAAAGTCTACGCTTGCAAGACTGATCGCCGGTATCATCAAACCTACTGACGGGCGGATCTATCTGGATGATGAGGATATTACGGAACTGTCGATTACGGAAAGAGCCAATAGAGGCATCAGCTTTGCATTTCAGCAGCCGGTTCGTTTTAAGGGACTTACGGTTATGGATCTGATTACCTTTGCGCACGGAGACAAGCTGTCAATTGCAGAGGCATGCCGATATTTGTCGGAGGTGGGTCTGTGCGCCAAGGATTATATTGATCGTGAGGTGAATGCGACATTGTCAGGAGGAGAGCTGAAGCGGATAGAGATCGCAATGATCATGGCGAGACAGACTAAGGTATCTATTTTTGATGAGCCGGAGGCAGGGATAGATTTGTGGAGCTTTCAGAATCTGATTCGTGTCTTTGAATCAATGCGCAGGCAGATACAGGGAACGGTGCTTGTGATCTCACATCAGGAACGTATTTTGAACATTGCGGATGAGATCATCGTCATTGCAGACGGACGTGTGAAGGCTCAGGGAATCAGCGCGGATATCCTTCCGACCCTGATGACCCCGAAGGAAGCGTGTGATACACTGATCAGTAAGCTTGGAAATGCCTGAATCGAGGATGGAGGATAGAGGATGGATCAATTACAAAAAGATATGCTTGAAAAAATATCGGATCTTCATGAAGTACCGGAGGGCGCATATAATATCAGATATAATGGAAAGCTGGAGGGACGCAATACGACGGCCAATATTGATATTGTGACGAAGACAGACCAGCCGGGTATCGACATCTATATCAAGCCGAATACAAAGCAGGAGAGCCTGCACATCCCGGTAATCCTGAGTGAGAGCGGTCTTCATGACATGGTTTATAATGATTTTCATGTGGGAGAGGGTGCAGATGTTGTAATCGTTGCAGGCTGCGGCATTCACAATTGTGGTACGGATACATCGGAGCATGACGGAATTCATACATTTTACATAGGAAAAAATGCGAGAGTCAAATATGTGGAGAAGCATTACGGTGAGGGTGACGGAACAGGCGGACGCATTCTGAATCCGACCACAAATGTATATATAGAAGAGGGTGGTTATATGGAGATGGAGTCTACCCAAATCAAGGGTGTGGATTCCACAGTGCGTATCACCAATGCAGAGTTGAAGGCTCAGGCTACTCTTGTAGTAAAAGAGAAGATTATGACGCACGGTACACAGAATGCGGAAAGTCATTTTAAGGTAGAACTGAATGGCTTGGACAGCAGTGCCAATGTGGTGTCCCGTTCGGTTGCAGATGGTCATTCCACACAACTCTTCACCTCGGAAATATGCGGAAATCATCAGTGCTATGGTCATACAGAATGCGATGCCATTCTGATGGATGCAGGACATGTTAAGGCTGTTCCGTCTTTGCAGGCCAATGATCTGAATGCCAATCTGATTCATGAAGCAGCCATTGGAAAGATTGCTGGGGATCAGCTGATTAAACTTATGACTTTGGGAATGACGGAGAAGGAAGCTGAGGAACAGATTGTAAAGGGCTTCTTAAAATGATATAATGTCTTTTGTGGTTTTGCCACATGACTATCATACGGAAAGGCGGTTTATGCTATGGGAAGAAATGTAGGAACAGTATCAAGGGGGATTCGCTGCCCGATCATTCGAGAGGGTGATGATCTTGTAGACATCGTAACAGAATGTGTTATGGAAGCAACCGAGAGTGATGGATTTGCAGTACGTGACAGAGATATCGTAGCAATTACGGAGTCGATTGTAGCACGTTCACAGGGCAACTATGCAGGTGTAGAAGCAATTGCAGCAGATGTCAGAGCCAAGCTTGGCGGAGAGACCATTGGTGTTATTTTTCCAATTCTTTCACGCAATCGATTTGCAATCTGCTTAAAGGGAATCGCAATGGGTGCCAAGAAGGTAGTGCTGATGCTCAGCTATCCCAGTGACGAGGTCGGCAATGCATTGATTTCCATTGACCAGTTGGATGCGGCCGGAGTCAATCCCTACAGTGATGTACTGACACTTGAGAAATACAGAGAGTTGTTTGGCTATAATAAGCATCCGTTTACAGGCGTTGATTATGTAGAGTATTATTCGGATTTGATTCAGGATACCGGTGCTGAGGTAGAGATTATTTTCTCAAATAAAGCCGCCAGTATATTAGATTATACAAAGAATGTTATGACATGTGATATCCATACGCGTGCACGTACCAAGAGAATCTTACTGGAGGCGGGCGCTGAGAGAGTCTGCGGCATGGATGATATATTGAATGCTCCGATAGACGGAAGCGGATGCAATGAAACCTATGGTCTGCTCGGTTCAAATAAATCGACGGAAAGTTCCATTAAGCTGTTCCCGAGGGACTGCTCTGCACTGGTGACTGATATTCAGACTCGCTTCAGAGAGCTGACAGGCAAGAGAGTGGAAGTCATGGTATATGGTGACGGTGCCTTTAAAGATCCGGTCGGAAAGATATGGGAATTGGCAGATCCGTGTGTGTCACCTGCATATACTTCCGGATTGGAAGGAACACCGAATGAGTTAAAGCTGAAGTATTTGGCAGACAATGATTTTAAGGATTTGTCAGGAGATGCTTTGAAGGAAGCCATTTCCGAAAGCATTCGTAATAAGGATGGCAATCTGGTAGGTCAGATGGCAGCACAGGGAACAACTCCAAGACAGTTAACGGATCTGATCGGTTCATTGTGTGACCTGACAAGCGGCTCAGGCGATAAGGGTACGCCAGTGGTATATATTCAGGGTTATTTTGACAATTATACGAACTAGGACATATATGCAGATAACAGAGGAGATTCATTATGCAGTGGAAAGAATTATTATGTGCGGATCGTGAACGGAATCCACATCCAAATCCGAATTCCAGTGATTTAAGAACAGAGTTTGAGAAGGACTATCACCGAATCATTGGCAGTGCATCCTTCCGGCGCCTGCAGGATAAGACTCAGGTGTTTCCACTGGATCGCAGTGATTTCATCCGTACGAGACTGACGCATTCACTGGAGGTCTCCTCTTTTGCAAAATCTTTGGGACAGAACATATCAGAAATGCTGCTTTCTGAGCATTTGGATGACACCTTTCTTCCCTCTTATAAGCAGGATGTATGTGATATCCTGCAATGTGCGGGTTTGCTGCATGACATCGGCAATCCGCCGTTTGGTCATTTTGGCGAAACCGCAATTCGGGAATGGTTTCGGAAAAATCTTTCTGTACTGCAATATAAGGGCAGGCCGATTGCAGAGGTGCTGACGGAACAGATGCGTGAAGATTTTTATCATTTCGAGGGCAATACACAAGCGCTGCGTGTGGTGACGAAGCTGCACTATCTGGTGGATGAACATGGAATGAATCTGACCAAGGGACTTCTCGGTACGATCATCAAGTATCCGATTGCTTCCAATCAGATTACAGAAAAGGGCAATCAGGCAGCCATAGAGGAGAACTGGAAAAACGGCAGGATTTCCTATCAGAAGATGGGATATTACTATGCTGACCGAGAGGTGTTCCATGATATTGAGGTGGCAACGGGAGCAGAGGGCTGCAGACATCCACTGACGTTTTTGCTGGAGGCGGCAGACGATATTGCATACAAAACAGCGGACATTGAGGATGCGTTCAAAAAGGGCTGTATTTCCTTTGAAAGATTGTTGGCGGAATTGAGAAGCAAAGCAGACGATTCGGCAGCAGGTGATGAATACAGGCAGATGACGGAAGATTTGGACAGACGTTATCAAAGGGCACTGGAACGAAAAATCGACAGCCCGGAGATTTATGCACTTCAGAACTGGATCGTGAGGGTTCAGGGTAAAATGATACAGTATGCAACCCGTGGGTTCCGCACGCACTATCGGGAAATCATGGATGGTACATATGCAGAGGATTTGTTTGCCGGAACGGAAGGCGCATGGATGATGGAGGTACTGGGAGACATTGCGTATCGGTATGCATTTGTTTCCAAACCGATTTTGAAGCTGGAGATTGCGGCTGACAGTGTATTTCAGTTTCTTCTTGACCGTTTCGTGAATGCGGCAATCTATTATGATACAAACGTGAAGCTGAATGACGTACAAAAGAAGCTGATGTCACTTATTTCAGAAAATTATAAGACCATCTATAAAATATATTCTAAGGACAGGAATGATACAGAAAAGCTGTATCTCCGGCTGCTGTTGGTCACGGATTCTATTTGCGGCATGACGGATTCCTATGCCAAATCACTTTATCAGGAGCTGAACGGGATTGCTTAGAAATTTTTTGGAGAGGAACCCTTTATGTCATCTACGGCTCTTAAACTGTTAGCCCTGCTCCTTATGGTCATTGATCATATTGGGGAATTTATTCCGGGTATGAATATCAGACTGCATTATATCGGACGGTTGTCTTATCCGATGTTTCTTTTCTGTATGCTTTGGAGTCTTTCTTATACGCATGACAGGATCAGCTATTTCAAACGGCTGTATGCTGCCGGCGCTGTCATGGCGGTCATTGACCTGATACTAAATCAGTTGTTTAAGCCACCTTATCACTATATGATGAACGATATATTTGTATCGTTGTTATTGACAGCGGTTCTGATACACATTGCAGAGCTGCTGCGTGTATCAACAGCGGCCGGTGTGAGGTGGCTGCTCTGCTTTATTGCATTTCAGGCGGCTTCCATATGGCTGTGCAACCGGTTGGATGGCAGCTTTGGCTTGGCTTGTGTGGGTCAGTTTATCGGAGCGCTGCTGCCCAATGTAGTCTGGTGTGAGGGTGGATATTATTTTATTACCATGGGATTTGTTTTATATTTTTTAAAGGAGAGCAGGTGGAAATTTTCGATTGCTTTCATTTTGTTTTCTCTATATTATATTCTTTTGTGTTATCCAGAGTTTCGCTACGAGGATATTATGTGGCGCCGCTATCAGTGGATGCAGGTTTTTGCACTTCCCTTCCTGCTGCTCTACAATCACAGACGAGGTGCAGGGATGAAGCGTTTCTTTTATGTGTTTTATCCGGCACATTTGGTACTTCTGTTTTTGCTTGGAAATTGTTTATGAATTGCAAATCAATTTCTGTTCTGTTATAATAGTGCTAATTTGTGATTTTATTTCGAGGAGGGAACAGAAATGAGTTTTGACACTTTACAAGTCTTGATTGCTATGTTGGCTTATATGGTAATCGTAATCGGAATCGGTCTTTTCTTTATGAAACGTTCCAACAAAAGCAGTGAAGAGTTTTTCTTGGGCGGGCGTTCACTTGGCCCTTGGGTGGCAGCCTTCAGTGCTGAGGCATCTGATATGAGCGGCTGGCTGCTGATGGGACTGCCCGGTGTAGCATATTGGTGCGGGCTGGCGGATGCATTTTGGACAGCCTTTGGTCTTGCAGTAGGTACATATCTGAATTGGCTGATCGTAGCCAAAAGGCTGAGAGGGTATTCTGTTGTGGCAAATAATTCCATTACCCTGCCGGATTTCTTCAGCAATCGTTTTAGAGAAGATAAGAAGGTATTGATGCTGATTTCTTCTTTATTCATACTTGTATTTTTTACAGTATATGCTTCCAGTTGTTTTGTGACATGCGGAAAATTATTCAGCACATTGTTTGGAACCAAATATGTGCCTATGATGATTATTGGAGCAATATTCGTGCTCGTTTATACATTTTTGGGAGGCTTTCTTGCGGAGAGCGCATCTGACTTCATGCAGGCAATCGTTATGATTCTGGCACTCTGTACGGTTCTGATCTGTGGTGTGAGTGCAGCAGGCGGCTTGGGAGCGGTTTTGGAAAATGCAAAAAGCATTCCGGGCTATCTGGAGTTCTTTGGGATTGCATCGCCGGAGGTGGTTGACGGCGTACAGACAGTCAGTGGCGGAGGACAGCCGGTGTTCGGAGCAGCAGGAACGTATGGATTTTTGTCAGTCGTGTCAACAATGGCATGGGGACTTGGGTATTTTGGTATGCCTCAGGTGCTGCTGCGTTTTATGGCAATCAGAAAGCCACAGGAATTAAAACAGTCTCGCAGGATCGCACTTGTATGGGTGGCAATATCACTGACAGCGGGTGTTTTTATAGGTATTGTCGGTCGTGCCTTGTATCCGACCGCATTACAGACAGCGGGCGATGCTGAGAATATATTCATCGTGCTTGGAACCAATCTGCTGCCTCCGTTGCTGGCGGGCATCATTATGGCAGGCATTTTGGCGGCAACGATCAGTTCCTCGGATTCTTATCTGTTGATAGCAGCTTCAGCACTGTCAAAGAATATTTATCAGGGAATTGCAAAAAAGGATGCAACAGACAAGCAGGTTATGAATATGTCAAAACTGACGTTGGTAGCCATCAGTGTGATTGGTGTTTTGATCGCACTTGATGAGAGCAGTGTCATCTTTAAAATCGTTTCCTTTGCATGGGCAGGCTTTGGAGCCACCTTTGGTCCGACGCTTCTGTTCTCGTTGTTTTGGAAGCGTATTAACCGTACCGGTGCCATAGCAGGTATGCTTTCCGGTGGAATCATGGTTTTTCTGTGGAAGCTTTGCATCAAGCCGATGGGTGGAATGTTCGGAATCTATGAACTGCTTCCTGCGTTCATTGTTTCCTGTATCTTTATCATCGTTGTATCGTTACTGACTCAGGCTCCGTCTGAGGAACTGAATCAGGACTATGAAGCCGCAAGAACTTATAATGGATTATAAAATAATATCTTGCAATTCATAAAAGTATCATTTATGATAGTAAACGGATACACGACTGACGGAAGCAGGCTTTGCCTGTGTAGGAGGACCTACAGGGAGTGTGTCGTGAGAATAATGGCCGACCGTCTGGGCAGCATGTAATCAGTGCGCCCAGACTTTTTTTGTGCAGTGTGTCCAGTGAAGCTGAACCACACCTGCACCGTGGAACTGCTGAAAAAGCAGAGTCAAAAGCAAAGCCGGCCGTGAGGAATATATGCATCACTGAACAGGCAGAATTTATGATTGTGGAGGTTTGAAGAATGGAAATGTTATCATTGGAACAGGAACTAAAAACAAATGCATATCCGGGACGCGGAATCGTGATTGGAAGATCAGCCGATGGAACGAAGGCAGTGACGGCCTATTTTATCATGGGCAGAAGCACGAACAGCAGAAACCGTATTTTCATCGAGGACGGTCAGGGCATCAGAACCCAGGCATTTGACCCGTCTAAGCTGGAGGATCCGAGTCTGATCATTTATGCACCGGTCAGAGTTCTGGGCAATAAGACGATTGTAACAAACGGGGATCAGACAGACACGATTTACGATGGTATGGACTGCAAGCTGACCTTTGAGCAGTCACTCAGATGTCGTAAATTTGAACCGGATGCACCGAATTTTACACCGAGAATTTCAGGAGTTTTGAACGTAGATACAGGAAAGTATGACTATGCAATGTCCATTTTAAAAAGTAATCGCGGCAGTGAGGATGCCTGCTGCAGATATACATTTTCTTATGAGAATCCGGCAGCCGGAGAGGGACATTTCATTCATACCTACATGCATGACGGGAACCCGCTGCCGAGCTTTGAGGGAGAACCGAAGCCTGTGACCGTGGCGGGTGACATTGATCAGTATACGAAGATGGTATGGGACAGCCTGAATGAAGAAAATAAGGTTTCTTTATTTGTCAGATTTATTGATATTGCAACAGGCCAGTATGAGACAAGAATCGTAAATAAAAACAAGTCTGTAAGCAGCAACAATTGAATGGAGGAAAATGTGATGAACGAAATGCAGTTAAAATACGGATGCAATCCAAACCAGAAGCCATCCAGAATCTATATGGAGGATGGAAGTGACTTGCCAGTCACCGTGCTGAACGGTAAACCTGGTTATATCAATTTTCTGGATGCCTTTAATGGCTGGCAGCTTGTAAAGGAACTGAAGGCAGCAACAGGACTTCCGGCAGCAACCTCCTTTAAGCATGTATCACCGGCAGGTGCAGCAGTGGGTATTCCACTGACAGATACACTGGCAAAGATTTATTGGGTAGATGATCTGGGAACGCTGTCACCGCTTGCAAGTGCATATGCAAGGGCAAGAGGTGTTGACAGAATGTCTTCTTTTGGAGATTTCATTGCCCTTTCTGATGTGTGCGATGTGGATACAGCACGCTTGATCAAGCGTGAGGTATCAGACGGAATCATTGCACCGGGCTATGAGGCTGAGGCACTTGCTCTGCTGAAAGAAAAAAAGAAGGGAAATTATAATATCATTCAGATTGATGAGTCCTATATACCTGCACCGATTGAGAGAAAGCAGGTCTATGGTATTACCTTTGAGCAGGGCAGAAATGAACTGGACATCAATGGTGATCTGTTGTCCAATATCGTAACCAAGAATCGTGACATACCGGAGTCTGCACTGAACGATATGAAGATTGCATTGATCACATTGAAATACACGCAGTCTAATTCAGTCTGCTACGTAAAGGGCGGACAGGCAATCGGTATCGGAGCAGGACAGCAGTCCAGAATCCACTGTACCAGACTGGCAGGACAGAAGGCTGACAACTGGTATCTGCGTCAGGCACCACAGGTGTTGAATCTTCCGTTTTTGGAGGATCTCGGACGTCCGGAAAGAGATAATGCGATTGATCTGTATATTGGGGATGAATATGAGGATGTGCTTCGTGATGGTGAGTGGCAGCAGCGCTTCAAGGAGAAACCGCCGGTATTTACAGCAGAAGAAAAACGTACATGGCTGGACGGCAATACCGATGTTACACTGGGATCTGATGCATTTTTTCCATTTGCGGATAATATTGAGAGAGCTTATAAGAGTGGAGTCAGATACATTGCACAGCCGGGGGGCTCAGTTCGTGACGGACTTGTCATTGAATGCTGCGATAAATACCACATTGCAATGGCGTGTACGGGAATCCGATTGTTCCATCACTGAGCCATCGGATGCAGATAAACTTCTTGTGTGTTAAGAACGTGTTAACGATTTTTATGGACATGAAAAAAATAATATGATATATCTATATATAGGGAAAATTGAGTATATATAGGCTTTGTCTGACATTTCCCAATGGGGCATTCTAAAGTGGCGGGGGCATACTTATGGATATCAAGGATTTGGAAATAGGACAGGAGATTATCGTTGAAGCACGCAATAAGGTAGACGAGATTCAGTTCGTGACATCAATTGTCAGTAAAGAGGACAGACATAATATCATATATACGGACTCCATTGAGCATGAGGGAAAGATATTGACCTTCGATACAGTGGAGGCACGTGTGCTGGTAGAGGTTCCGGGAGAAAAGCCGATCCTGTTCCGTGGGGCAAGGATTATACCGTGCAGGAATGAAAATAAGCAGAGAATCTATCGAATCAAGGTAGACGGCATCGGAATCGAATATAACCGGCGAGGAGCCTTCAGATGCTTTTTGGGGCACAATACCATTCTGAATCTTGAGGATGATACAAAGCAGTACAGAGCCATTTTGAAGGATATCAGTTCTACCGGTTTTGGAGTTGTGCTGACTCCGGATGTTCTGCAGCCCGGACGGCTTGAGATAGGAATGAAGTGCAGTACAAGCATTAATGACAAGATTGATCGTTTTAACAATGTCAATATTGGTTTACAGGGAACTGTCTGTAGGATTACAGAAGTAGACGGTGGAAAATATGTCTGCGGATGTGAGCTGCTGCTGCGTTCTTATGAGATTGACCGATATATCAGTATGAAGGAACGCATTAATCTGGCACGCAAGCAGATGAGTGCCAATGCCGGTTCAAGATACGAGCCGAAACGTAAATCTTAATGATGACAGAACATTCAATACGAGGAAATATGGGACATGGAGCATATCAGAAAACATAGAGCTACATACATTGTTATTCTTTTAAGCACCCTGTCCTTTCTTATGCTTTACGGATTCAATGTGCTGGATGTGACTTATACAGACTGGCTGCTGTGCGGCGGCGATCTTTCCCAGCATTATCTGGGGTGGAAGTTCTTCCGCTGTGCACCGTGGCAGTGGTACATCGGCATGATGAATAACATTGCGTATCCGTTCAGCGAATCTATCATTTTTACGGATTCTATACCACTGCTCGCGGTCATATTCAAACTTTGCCATGCAATCCTGCCGAAGTCTTTTCAATACTTTGGATTATGGGGATTGCTTTGTTTTGTGCTACAGGGATGGCTGGCCTCCTTGATCCTGCGGAAATATCTTTCTAGAGGAGGCATCGGCGGAGATCTGCAGGTGATCCTTGGAAGCATGTTTTTTGTATTTGCACCGATTTTGATTCGGAGGATGTACTGGCATACGTCTTTAGGAGGACAATGGCTGATCCTGCTGGCGCTGTTGTTCTATGTCTATCATGACGAATGGTTCACAGCTTTGGGAAAAACGGTTTTGATCTGGGGCGGCATGGGTATTCTGTGTGCATCGGTGCACATTTACTTTGTACCGATGTGTGGTGTAATCTTATTGGGCTTTGCAGCATTGGACTGCATACAGAAGAAAGGGATTTGGAGAGTTGTCCTATCCTTGACATCCTATTTGCTCGGAGCATTGGTGACCGTCTGGCTTTTGGGAGGGTTTATTTCGGGTATGGATGACGGCGCACCGGGACTCGGTTATTACAGCTTCAATCTGGCTGGCTTTTTCAGCCCGCAGGACTGGTCTTCTTTATTTGACAATCTTCCAAACTATGCTGACGGACAATATGAAGGATTTGCTTATTTAGGCTTTGGTCTGCTGGTTTTGTGCCTGGTGGCTTTGACGGCGGTGATCTGCAGAGTGATTCGTGAACGGCTGTATAGAGGGGAAAGCTTCAAGCGGCTGAGCAGAGAACATCGAAAGCTATATGTCAGTGCTGTCATGGGCTTACTGTCAGTGGCAATGGCGGCATCACATGAGGTATCATTTGGCAGCACTTTGTTATTCCGTATTCCGATTCCGCATGCAATTGAGGAACTTTGGGCAGTGTTTCGGGCATCGGGACGTTTGATCTGGCCGGCAGTTTATATGCTGATGTTTGCCATCATCTGTGCAGCATGCAGGGAGTGCGGGAAATTGACAGAGACAATCCGGAGAAACGGACAGAAGCGGACAGGAACAATGGCGGCTGTCGGCTTATTGCTCTTGTGTCTGCTGTTTCAGCTTTATGATCTGCATGGACAATTGTTTACGAAGCATCAGGAGTTTGCACCCCGCAGGGAATATGAAAGTGAACTGCAGAGCACCTTCTGGCAACAGATTTTGCAGGAACGGGATATTCGTCACATTGTGTTTGCGGACAAAAACAATATGAATCAGGAGCAGTTATATTCGTTTGCGGATTATGCTTCTGAGCATGATTTGACAATCAATGATTTTTACTTTGCCCGTGCCCTGACTTATCCGATTGAGGCAGTGGCGGATGATTTTATGAAGCATGCAAATCAAAATACGCTCTACATATTCACGGAGAAGGCACGGGAACGATGCGGAGCGTACGATTTTTACTATTATGTGGAGGATGGTTTTATCATCGGAGTTACAGATGCATTCTCCTTCTGACAGCCTCACGCAGACGGGTGCGGGTAATGATGGTCAGCAGAGCAATGATGATGATGGCACAGGATACCAGTACGACAGAAGACCATCTGAGATAGATGATGTCTTCAAAGTAGTTCCGCAGCAGGATTTCCAGTCCGACACAGAACACTGCAACTTCTGCAAACAGATAGATGGCAGTGGACAGAATAGAGGTCTGGAAATAACGATGCAAAAAGGTGAAAAGCAGTACAAGCAGTGTCACCATACCGGTAATCGGAACCGCAAGGCTGAGATACCATGCAAGGCCGGAATATTCATAGGCAATGATGCCGAGGTACAGTGCAACGGCGATTCCATCAAATAAAATAGACAGATAGATCGGCAGGCGTGTATAAATGACCAGCGGAATGGCAAATACCCAAAGCAGCAGACAGGCACCAATGATATAAAAGGACCAGAAGCTTTCGGAATAGACCAGAAAGTTGAGCAGGGCACAAGCGATTGCCGTAGATGCAAGTACAACAGAAGACAGGATAGCAAGGTCGGTTCGTTTGACACGCTCTACCTGTCCTTTTTTTGTGGAAAAGGGTGGTTTGGCATTCTCATCCGTCAGTGCAGACGGGTCTATGACCGGAGTGTTGCAGAGTGCGCATCGGGTGGCGGTCTGATCCAGCTCGACTCCGCAATGTACGCAATATGACATATTATTTTTCCTCCATATGTTTGTTCGATTCTATTTTAACATGAATCCCATCCTGCACCAGTTTGCGGAAGAATACTTCTTCAATATCACTTTCAATGATGCTGCTGGCAAAGTTGATGGTCAGGATATCCTTGTAGCTGACAATGGCACAGTTGGTGCGTGCAGAAAAGGGTTGTCCCATATAGATGTCAAATCGTTCGACATACTGTTCCATTTCCGGCGGTACGGAAATAACCCCCATATTGGTCAATCCGGCCGAGGACTGGCGGTCCTGCACACGGGTATAGAAGGTTTTGATAATAAAATCCTTCAAAAACAGCGGAATAATACGGGATACTGGATTGGTCTGGGTTGCAAGGTTGGTCGTAATATCGCCGTTCAGAAATTTGGCATTGATATAGTAACGCATATAATGATGCACCTGTGACAGAATTTCTTCAAAGGTGTACTCTCCAAGACGCGGGTCGATGGAAGGATAGATCATGGAAATGAAATTCCGCAGTGTAATAGAAGGAAAGAAACGTCTCAGGTTGACCGGCATTGCAATCTTGACAGGTCTTTCCCGAAAGGGGTGCTCGGATTTCTGCTTCAGCATCAGCGAATAGAGCAGTACAGCATTTAAATATTCGGTAATGGAGGCACCATAGGCTTTTGCTGTATGAATCACCTGATTGGTTGACATAACTCCACATATGATGTTTAAGGTGTAAAACGGTTCTGCCGTACCACGGACACGATAGGCACGTTCCTGACTTCTGCCACGGTGTACTTTGGAATTGGCATAGCGAATATAGGCATCCTCCAGTTCCTCGGCAGCAGGAAGTTCGTGAATATCCAGTACATAGCCTCCGGTACTGATTTCATGTCCGAGAAGTTTCAGATATTCAGCCGTAATGGTTTGCAGCATATACATTCCGCCACTGCCGTCGGCAAGAGAATGATGGGATTCAAAGGAAATGCGGCGGTTATAATAATAAATACGGATCAAATAACGATTGTTTCCCTTAAAATGCAAAGGCATGCACGGATTGGAAATATCAGGACGGACAAAGGGCCCGGGACGATGGTTGGGTTCAAGATAGCGCCAAAAGAGTCCTTTGCGGAGCGCAACCTGGAAGGATGGAAAGCGGGGCAGTGTCATATTGACAGCCTTCTGTAATAAAGCAGGCTGTATATCTTCCTTGAGTAAAACGGAAAGTCTGTATACAGATGAAAAATTTTTTCGCTGCAAAGTCGGATAGACATTTGCGGACAAATCTAATTTATACCAGGTTTTTCTGGAAGCTGTTTTTTTGATCTCGACTGACATCCGATGATTACCTCGTCCATGTACGTCATAGTTTTCTTATAAAAGATTATACCCCATTTGTTTGGGATAGGGCAAGAAATACTTGAGAAATCCTGCTTTGGGTGTTATGCTGTTATCTGAAACGGGAACTATCGGACAGGAGGAGCGTATGGCTTTAAAGGATATTAATCTGGATGTGCTGGTCGGCAAAATGACAGATCGGAAAGCGGACAGAAATAACAATCAGAATGTGATGGCAGCAATCAAGAGGATGCATTCCTTTGTTGAAAATGTTGATATTACTAAGCAGCGTCATACACAGGACAGCTTTGGCATTCTTTTTGGCGCGAATAAGGAGCTGGAGTTTGAACAGATCAAGATTGGCCATATGAATGCTGAATGGACAAGACTGCGTCATTCTCACAGAAAGCAGCCGGTCATCTTATATTGCCATGGCGGCGGCTATGCAACGGGAAGTACCAAATATGCCCGTACCATAACCTCTAAATTCGTGGAAGCCACATCCATGTCTGCACTTGCCTTTGATTATCGTCTGGCACCGGAGCATCCGTATCCGGCAGCAATAGAGGATGCGGTGAAGGTATGGGATTATTTGATGTATCAGGGATATGGTGCAGAGGATATTATTGTGATCGGCGACAGCGCGGGCGGCAATTTGGCCTTGGAACTGCTGTTGAGGATCAAGGCAAAGAAGCGGATGATGCCCAAGGCACTTGTTCTTTTGTCTCCATGGACGGATCTGACCTGTGCAGGAGAGTCTCATGAGTCTCGTGCCGACATCGATCCGGTACTGGATCGGGATTATCTGCGGCTGGCAATTGAGTATTATGCAGGGGAGAATGACCCGGCTGATCCGGCACTTTCTCCGTTATATGCAGATTTAGAAGGCTTTCCGCCTACCTATCTGCAAGTGGGAGACAATGAAATCCTTTTGGATGATTCGACAATGCTTTATAAGAAGCTGCTGGAAGATAATGTCCTGACACGTATCAGTATCTATGACGGTATGTGGCATGTATTCCAGATGGCGCCGTTTAAGAGATCCTTTGAGGCAGTCAAGGATGCAGCAGATTTTATTTATGAGATCTGCAAATGATCAATCTATGGTAAAGAAGGAATTTGTGTGAAGTATCTGCATCAGTTGGCAATTATCGTTACAATCAATTTCATGGGAGAGGTTTTGAACCATTTCATTCCGCTGCCGATTCCGGCGAGTGTTTATGGACTGGTGATTTTGTTTGTCTGCCTGTGCACAGGTATTGTAAAGCTGCAGCAGGTGGATGATGTGGCGAGATTTCTGCTGGCAATTATGCCGATTATGTTTTTGGCTCCGAATGTCAGCATCATAGAGTCTTTTGCTCAAGTGAAGGGGCAGGCGTTTTCTCTGCTGCTGATTGCGTTTGTTTCCATGCTGGTCGTGATGAGCGTGACCAGTCTTACGGCACAGTGCTACATCAGGCTGAAGCGGAAACATAAGAATCCGGAGGCAGAAGAATGAGAGAAGTCATTGTAAATTCAATCTATTTTGGAGCAGCACTTAGTTTGGTTTGCTATTCACTGGGACTGCTGATTCGGAAGCATGTTCCGTCTGAGTTATGCAATCCGCTGCTGCTAGCAACAATCTTCATCATTATCATTTTAAAGGTCTTTCACATTGATTATGCGGATTATAATAACGGTGCAAGCTATATTACGGCATTGATGCAGCCTGCAACAGTATGTCTGGCTGTTCCTCTGTTCCGTCAGATACAGGCCTTGAAGAAAAACGTGGGTGCGATTCTGATTTCTATTTTCTGCGGGTGCATTTCTCATGTGCTGGTAGTCATCGGACTGGGATTTTTGCTGGGGGTAGACCGGCCGCTGATTGCTTCTATCCTGCCGAAATCCGTCACGACACCGATTGCTCTCGGAATCTCTGCTGAGGTAGGAGGCATCGAAGCGGTGACGGTCATAGGAGTTGTGGTGGCGGGACTGATGGGAGCAATCATAGCACCGTGGCTTTATAAAGTATTGAAGATCAAAGAGCCGGTGGCACAAGGCTTGGGCCTGGGTGCAGCGTCTCATGCGGTCGGTACGGCCAAGGCGGTTGAACTCGGCGAGACACAGGCAGCGATGGGTTCGCTGGCAATTGTCGTAACCGGTATCATGACGGTTGTGATTGTTCCGTTGGCTGCAGGATGGCTCAAATAAAGTCAATTTAATAAAAAAGGAATTTGACAAGTGCCGCAGAATATATAAAATAGGCACTTGTTTTGTTTTGCTCTATTTGAAAGGATATGGCATGACGATTAGAGAACAACTGGAACAGCGTGAAAAAGAATATCTGAGCCCATATGCATCCTTGTCCATGAATTCAAGAGGCAGGGAGACGGAGGAGGAGCAATGTGATATCCGCCCCGTATATCAGCGGGATCGGGACAGAATCCTACATAGTAAATCATTTCGCAGACTGAAGGATAAGACACAGGTATTTCTGACTCCGGAGGGAGATCATTACCGCACACGGCTGACGCATACATTAGAGGTTTCACAGAATGCACGTACGATAGCGAAAGCACTTCGTATGAATGAGGATCTGGTGGAGGCGATCGCACTCGGTCATGATCTTGGACACACACCGTTTGGGCATGCGGGTGAACGGGCACTGGAGCATGCATGTCCGCTTGGATTTGCACACAATGAACAGAGCGTCCGTGTTGTAGAGGTATTGGAAAAGGACTCCAAGGGACTGAATCTGACCTATGAGGTCAGAGATGGTATCCGTAATCATAAGACAGCAACGAAACCGATCACTCTGGAGGGACGCATTGTCCGTCTGTCTGATAAGATCGCATATATCCATCATGATATGGATGATGCCATCAGGGGCAGAATTCTGGCGGAAGAGGATATTCCGAAGGAACTGCGTAATACGCTCGGAAAGACGACAACAGAGCGTTTGGATCGTTTCATTCATGACATTATTACGAACAGTGCAGACAAGGATGATATCTGCATGTCTGTGGAAATCGGACAGGCGTTGACAGAACTGCGCAGGTTTATGTTTGAAAACGTCTATCAGAATCCACGTGCCAAGGGAGAAGAAGGCAAGGCAGAGCGTCTTGTGGAAAATCTTTATGAATATTATCTGAAGAATGCAGAACTGCTTCCAAGTGAATTAAAGAAGCTGATGGAGGAACGCGGCGAGCCAAAGGAGCGCATTGTATGTGATTACGTATCGGCGATGTCCGATCGGTTCGCAATTGCAAAGTTTGGCGAGATTTATCTGCCGGATTCGTGGAAGGATTAGATTTGGATGGAAAAGAGGGTATCAGATGTACTATCCGGATGATTTGGTAGAAGAAGTCCGTATCAGAAATGATATTGTAGATGTGATATCAGGATATGTACGGCTACAAAAAAAAGGAAGCAATTATTTTGGCCTGTGTCCCTTTCATAATGAAAAGTCACCGTCTTTTTCTGTGTCACCCGGCAAGCAGATGTATTACTGTTTCGGCTGTGGTGCGGGCGGTAATGTCATTACGTTCATTATGGAATATGAAAATTATACCTTTGCCGAGGCACTGAAATTTCTTGCCGACAGGGCAGGCGTTGCACTTCCTGAAATCGAGTATTCGGCGGAGGCGCGTAAGCAGGATGATTTAAAGGCACGTATATTGGAGGTCAATAAGGAAGCCGCAAAGTTTTACTTTTACGGACTGAAAAGCGAGCAGGGGGCAGTCGGGCATAAATATCTGACCGGACGCGGACTGACAGAAGAAACGATTAAGAAGTTCGGTCTCGGCTATGCAGTAACAGGAAGGGATAATATCTACCGCTATTTGAAAAATAAAGGGTTTCAGGATGAACTGCTGCGGCAGTGCGGTCTTTTTAACATTGACGAGAGGCATGGAATGACGGACAAGTTCTGGAACAGGGTCATCTTCCCAATTATGGATGTGAATCATCGCGTCATTGGATTTGGCGGAAGGGTGATGGGGGATGGAACTCCAAAGTACCTGAATTCACCTGAAACACCCATCTTTGATAAGGGCAGAAATCTCTATGGCCTGAACCATGCACGTACTGCACGTAAGAAAAACATGATCATCTGCGAGGGCTATATGGATGTGATCGCCCTGCATCAGGCGGGCTTTGGACAAGCGGTTGCGTCACTGGGAACGGCATTTACGTCAGGACAGGCGAATCTGCTCAGGCGGTATACAGAAGAAGTGCTGCTGACCTATGACAGTGATGGGGCAGGCGTAAAGGCTGCACTGCGTGCGATACCGATTCTCAAGGAAGCGGGACTGACGGCAAAGGTCATTGATATGCGGCCGTATAAGGATCCGGACGAGTTCATTAAAAATATGGGGGCAGAGGCCTTTGAGGAGCGTATCAGCGGTGCTGAAAACAGTTTCTATTATGAAATCAGGATACTTGAGAATGATTATGAACTGAAGGATCCGGAGAGCAAGACAAAATTCTGTACGGAGATTGCAAAGAAGCTGCTTCGTTTTGAGGATGAACTGGAGAGAGATAATTATATTGCGGCAATTGCCGATAAATATAATCTGGGCTTTGATAATATGCGGAAGCTGGTCATGAAATACGCGACCAAGGATGCGATGATTCCGATCATAACCAGACCAAAATCGGGGATTCAGTCAAAGAAGGATCCCAATGAAGGCATCCGCAAAGCAGAACGTCTGCTGATCACATGGCTGACGGAGGAACCTAAGGTATATCATATCATTCGAAACCTGATCACACCGGAGGATTTCATGGAAGAAATCTATCAGCAGGTAACCAGACTTCTGTTTGAGCAGCTGCAGGCGGGCACTGTGAGTCCGGCAAAGATCATCAGCTGCTTTACGAATGAGGATGAGCAGCGGGAGGTGGCGGCACTCTTCAATACGAAGCTGGAGGAATTGGAATCGCAGGCAGAGCAGGAAAAGGCATTGCGTGACATTATCATCAAGGTAAAGAAGAACAGCCTCGAACAAAAGAAAGAAAGCAGTCTGCCGGAGGACATGGATGCTTTGGCACAGGTCATTGCGGATAAGCGGGCGATTGAGGAACTGGAGAATCTGCATATTTCTTTAGATTAAGGATAAACTACTAAACAGTATGGAAGGATGGAAACAACATGGATGAAGCTACACAGGCAAAATTTGATGAGAAATTAAAAGAACTCTTAGAGATTGCCAAAAAGAAAAAGAATGTTCTGGAATATCAGGAGGTCAGTGATTTCTTTAATGACATGGAACTTCAGGAGGAGCATTTTGACAAAATAATGGAGACTCTGGAGCAGAATGGGGTAGATGTACTTCGTATTGTCGAGGAAGATGATGAGGACGAAGAAATCATTCTGACTGAGGAAGATGAGGTAGATGTAGAGAACATTGATCTTTCCGTACCGGATGGAGTCAGCATTGAAGATCCGGTCAGAATGTACTTGAAGGAAATTGGTAAGGTTCCGCTTCTCTCAGCAGATGAGGAAATTGAGCTGGCAAAGAAGATGGAGGTGGGAGATGTTGAGGCTAAAAAGCGTCTGGCAGAGGCGAATCTCCGACTGGTTGTCAGCATTGCAAAGAGATATGTGGGCAGAGGAATGCTGTTTCTGGATCTGATTCAGGAAGGAAATCTCGGCTTGATCAAGGCCGTGGAAAAGTTTGATTACAGAAAGGGCTACAAGTTCAGTACCTATGCAACCTGGTGGATACGGCAGGCAATCACACGTGCGATTGCGGATCAGGCGAGAACCATCCGTATTCCTGTGCATATGGTTGAAACCATTAATAAATTGATTCGTGTCAGCAGAC
>CAZABT010000016.1:5243-15796 GCA_964483395.1 uncultured Lachnospiraceae bacterium | reverse complement strand
TGCAGGAGCTTGGCCGGGAACCGCTGCCAGAGGAAATCGCTGCGGAAATGGGACTTCCGGTAGAAAGAGTGCGCGAAATCTTAAAGATATCACAGGAGCCGGTATCATTGGAAACACCCATTGGTGAGGAAGAAGACAGCCATTTGGGTGACTTCATACAGGATGATAATGTGCCGGTACCGGCGGATGCTGCAGCCTTTACGTTGTTAAAGGAGCAGCTGGTTGAGGTGCTCAGCACCTTGACAGAAAGAGAGCAGAAGGTACTCAGACTGCGTTTCGGACTGGATGACGGACGAGCACGTACACTGGAAGAGGTCGGCAAGGAGTTCAACGTGACCCGTGAGAGAATCCGTCAGATTGAAGCAAAGGCTCTGCGCAAGCTGAGACATCCGAGCAGAAGTCGCAAATTGAAGGACTATCTGGACTAGCATAAGAGGCACGGTGAGGTAAGCAATGGAACTTTCAGAGAGATTATACAGCATCACGGAGTTAGTGACACCGGGATATGTTGTTGCAGATGTCGGCTGTGATCATGGATATGTGCCTATTTATCTTGTAGAGGAAGGCATTATATCACATGCAATTGCAATGGATGTTGGAGCAGGGCCGCTGGAGCGTGCACAGAAGCACATTGAAGAGGCGGGTCTGACAGATTACATAGAAACCAGATTATCAGACGGTGTACAGGAGCTGAAACCGGGCGAGGCAGACTGTTTGATTCTGGCAGGCATGGGTGGACCTTTGATGCAGAGGATTATGACTGAGGGTCAGAAAATACTTTCCGAAATGAAGGAATTTATCTTGCAGCCACAATCAGAGATTGCAGAATTTCGGCACTTTTTACAGGATCATGGATATCATATCATATCGGAGTCCATGGTATGTGAAGACGGGAAATATTATCCGATGATGAAAGTCATTCACGGAGAGATGCATTATATCAATGAAGTGGATTTTCGATATGGCAGAATTCTGCTGCATGAGGAAAATCCAATTTTGAATCAATTCCTGAGGAAGGAAGAAAAGAATTATGTAAACCTCTTAGGGGAACTGGAACGTTCCAAACAGACAGAGCGCGTGGAAGAGCGGCGCGGAGAACTGGAGCAGGAACTGACCTATACAAGAGAGGCACTTGGGTATTATAAATACGGAGCAGATGGTTTTGATGAGGATTACAAATTAATGTAAGGGCAAAGGTGATCATTTGATGGATGGAGGGATGAAGCCGATGAAGTGTTACGAGATCATGGAACGTCTGGAAGAACTGTCACCGACGATGTATGCAATGGAATGGGATAATGTCGGGCTGATCGTCGGCAGGCGTGAGAAGGATGTTAAGCGGATCTATATTGCACTGGATGCAACGGATGAAGTCATTGAGGCGGCCATTAAGGCGCAGACTGATATGCTGGTGACACATCATCCTCTGATTTTTTCACCAATCAAGAAGCTTCAGTCCGATGATTTTATCGGCAGACGCATTCTGAGACTGGCCAGACATGATATTGCATATTATGCTATGCATACCAATTTTGACGTTATGGGGATGTCAGATGCGGCCGCGGATGAAATCGGACTGAAAAAGCGTGAGGTTTTGGACATTACATATGAGGACGACATTGCAAAAGAGGGCATCGGCAGGCAGGGAAAGCTGCCTCGTATTATGACTCTGGCAGAGTGTGCAGAGCATATCAAGCAGTGCTTCCAATTGGACTATGTCAAGGTGTTCGGGGATTTGGAAGCAACGGTAGAAAATGCAGCGATTTCCCCCGGCTCCGGAAACTTTAATATTAAAAATGCTGTCAAGGCAAAGGTAGATGTGCTGATTACCGGTGACATTGACCATCATGCAGGACTTGATGCAAATGCACAGGGTCTTTCTATCATTGACGCGGGACATTATGGAGTGGAAAAGATATTTGTTGGGTATATCAAGGAATATATACAAAGAGAACTGCCGGAGATGATTGTCAATGTACATCCCGTCAGTCCGCCGTTCAGAATTCTCTGACAGCGGCCGTGGTCATTGCTGATTCGACTGCAAATGGCTGTGAATATTTCATTATGGAGGAAAAATCATGGGAGAGGTTTATTACAAGGTTACGGTGGGAGAGGTGCAGAAGGAATATGCAGCAGGTACCTCCTATCGTGAAATCGCAGAGGATTTTCAGAAGGATTATGATGCAAGAATTGTGCTGGCACTTGTCAATCTGAAATTGAACGAACTGCAGAAAAAGCTGAACCAGGACTGTACCATTGTTTTTAAGACAGTCAAGGACAGAACCGGATATAAGACTTACAGAAGAAGCGCCTGTTTACTGCTGATCAAAGCGATCCATGATGTTGTCGGTGAGGAGAAGCTGAAGAAGATCAAAATAGAGTTTTCAATCAGTAAGGGCTACTATGTCAACGCATATGGGGATTTTACCATTGACCAGAATTTGCTGGATCAGGTTAAGGCGCGGATGGATGAAATGGTCGCAGCAGATATTCCAATCACAAAGAAATCAGTTGCGCTGGATGATGCGGTTGCTATGTTCAAGGAGCGCGGTATGAAGGATAAGGAGCGTCTGTTCCGTTACCGCAGGGCATCCAAGGTCAATATTTATGGCTTGGAGGATTTCGAGGATTATTATTATGGGTATATGCTTCCGAGCACAGGCTATATTGATGCATATGAGCTGTATCTGTATGATGTAGGCTTTGTCATTCAGATGCCGGTCAGAAAGCAGCCGGGAATTGTTCCTCCATTTGAGCCGCAAAATAAGCTTTATCAGACAATGAAGGAGGCAACCGAGTGGGGTGATGCGCTGGGAATTGATACAGTCGGTGCATTAAATGATAAGATTTGTGATGGGAATTTTCATGATTTGATTCTGGTTCAGGAGGCTTTGCAGGAAAGTAAGATCGCAGATATTGCTGATGACATTGTGAAGAGTGGCGGCAAGAAATTTGTTATGATTGCCGGGCCGTCCTCATCAGGTAAGACAACATTCTCGCACAGATTGTCTATTCAGCTGCGCGCACATGGAATGATTCCGCATCCGATCGGAGTAGACGATTATTTTGTGGATCGGGAGAAAACACCGTTAGATGAGAATGGTGAGTTCAATTTTGAGTGTCTGGAAGCCATTGATGTGGAGGGCTTTAACAAGGATATGAGTGCGCTGCTGGCAGGTGAGACGGTGGAACTGCCCAGCTTCAATTTCAAGACTGGAAAACGTGAATACAAGGGTAATTTTAAGAAGCTGGGACCGGAGGATATCCTTGTCATAGAGGGCATTCACGGACTGAATGATAAGCTGTCCTATGCGCTTCCGGCGGAAAGCAAATATAAAATCTATATCAGCGCATTGACCTCGTTGAATGTGGATGAGCACAATCGCATTGCGACAACGGATGGAAGGCTCATCAGAAGAATGGTGCGTGATGCGAGAACAAGAGGTGCCTCCGCACAGAAAACACTGTCGATGTGGCAGTCGGTCAGACGCGGTGAGGAGGAGAACATCTTTCCTTATCAGGAATATGCGGATGCGATGTTCAATTCAGCACTGATCTATGAGCTTGCGGTGCTGAAGCAGTTTGCTGAACCATTGTTGTTCAGTGTTGCGAAGGATGATCCGGAGTATCAGGAAGCCAAAAGGCTGCTCAAGTTTTTGGAATATTTCCTTGGGGTCAGCAGCGAGAATCTTCCGAACAATTCGATTATCAGAGAGTTTGTCGGCGGAAGCTGCTTCAACGTATAGGCTGTTTGCTTGACGGTATGCCCGATTTATGGTATTTTTAACAGATAAAGTTTCAGAATAAAGGAGGAGATTTATTATGAAGAGATTCAACAAGGTACTCGCGCTTGTGATGGTGGCTGTCATGGCAGTCGCAATGGCAGGCTGCGGAAAGAAGGCATCAGACAAATATCTGATTGCAACAGACACAACATTTGCACCGTTCGAGTTTGAGGATGAATCAGGCAAGATGGTTGGTATTGACCTCGATCTGCTGAAAGCAATTGCAGAAGATCAGGGCTTTGAATACGAACTGCAGGTGCTTGGCTTCTCAGCAGCAGTTACGGCGCTTGAGGCAGGACAGTGTGATGCAGTGATTGCAGGAATGAGTATTACAGATGAACGTGCACAGAAGTATGATTTCTCTGAGCCGTATTATGATTCAGGTGTAGGCATGGGTGTATTGTCTTCTTCAACGATTGCTGCTTATGAGGATCTTGCGGGACAGACAGTAGCAGCCAAGGTTGGTACTGAGGGATGTACTTTCGCAGAGTCAATTGCAGATCAGTATGGCTTCAAGGTTGTTCAGTATGAGGATTCTTCCAGCATGTATCAGGCAGTTCTTTCAGGCAATGCAGTTGCATGCTTTGAGGATTATCCGGTTATGGGCTATGAGATTTCCAGAGGTATGGATCTGAAGATGCCACTGCCGATGGAAGCAGGAAATTCCTACGGATTTGCAACCATGAAGGGCGCACAGCCTGAACTTGTGGAGAAGTTTAATGCAGGACTTGCAAATCTGAAGGCAAGCGGTAAGTATGATGAGATTCTGAATACATACGTTGCAAAATAGAAGCGAATCAATCAAATCAATGAACTAATTCTTGATTTGCAAGCACATATGAAGTAAAATGGAAAGGTAGCACCGACGTTTCGGAGGCTGCCTTTTCGTTTATTTCGTCGGAAAGCGTTCCTGTTTTTATACGATACAGGAATTATACTGAATGAAAATCGAGGTACACAATGAAGATGATTGAACTGTTTATACAGACCTTTCCCTCCTTTATGAGTGCCATGCTCTTCACACTGGAGCTGACGGCATTGTCTCTGCTTGTTGCATCTGTAATCGGTATTGTATTTGGTCTGTTCAGCGTTTCCAGCAATAAGATATTGACAGGTATTACGAGAGTATATGTAGACATTATCAGAGGAACGCCGTTGCTGGTACAGGCATTCTTAATTTATTTCGGAATCAGTCAGGCATTGTCCATGCGCATTCCTGCAATGACAGCGGGAGTCATTACACTCAGCATCAATGCAGGTGCCTATATGACAGAGATTGTCAGAGGCGGTATTGAGGCAGTAGATAAGGGTCAGATGGAGGCCGCCAGAAGTCTGGGACTCACATATCCGCAGGCTATGATGAAGATTATACTTCCGCAGGCACTTCGTATGATGATGCCGTCGATTATCAATCAGTTTATTATTTCTTTGAAGGACACTTCTATTCTTTCAGTTATTGGTATCAGAGAATTGACGATGAATGGTAAAATCATTATTGCAAATAATATGGAAGCCATGAGAATGTGGACAATCGTAGCAGTTTATTATCTTGTCGTAGTGACTGTCCTGTCCAAGATTGCAAAATCTCTGGAAAGGAGGATGTCTTATGGCAAGTAATCAAAGCAAGATCAGTGTCAAAGGATTGATTAAGACTTTTGGAGACTTAGAGGTATTAAAAGGTATGGATGTAGAGGTGGCAGATGGCGAGGTGCTCAGCCTGATTGGACCGTCAGGTTCCGGTAAGAGTACATTTCTACGCTGCCTGAACAGACTGGAGTGTGCAACAGTAGGAACGATTACGGTAGATGGCGTGGATGTGCTGGACAAGTCGACCAATATTAATAAGCTCAGAGAAAACGTAGGAATGGTTTTTCAGCATTTTAATCTGTTTCCACATTTGACAGTGTTACAGAATATCACACTGGCGCCGGTACAGCTGAAGCTGCAAAGCAAGCAAGAGGCCAATGTACGCGGTATGGAGCTGCTCAAGAAGGTCGGATTGGAGGAGAAGGCTTCCACCTATCCGTCTCAGCTATCCGGGGGACAGAAGCAGAGAGTGGCGATTGCCAGAAGCCTTGCGATGAATCCGAATATCATGCTGTTTGATGAACCGACTTCGGCGCTTGATCCCGAGATGGTAGGAGAGGTTCTGGAGGTTATGAAGCAGCTTGCAAGGGACGGAATGACTATGATCGTAGTGACGCATGAGATGGGATTTGCACGAGAGGTATGCGACAGGGTTATTTTCATGGATGACGGATATATTGTAGAAGAGGGAACTCCGGAGGACATTTTTTCACACCCCAAGGAGCAGAGAACGATAGATTTCCTGAACAAAGTATTGTAAAGAAAATGAGTGAGAGAGATATACTACATGGGTGGCATATCTCTTTTATAGTCTGGAGAGTTGAAATGAGTATTTTAAACGTAGAACATTTAAGTCATGGCTTTGGAGACAGAGCTATCTTTCAGGATGTTTCGTTTCGTCTGCTGGCAGGAGAGCATATCGGACTGGTAGGCGCGAACGGAGAAGGTAAATCCACCTTTATGGATATTATCACGGGAAAGCTGCAGCCGGATGAGGGAAAGGTAGAATGGGCTAAGCGTGTGCGTGCAGGCTACCTTGATCAGCACAGTGTGCTGGAACAGGGGATGTCCATACGTGATGTCCTGAAAAGTGCATTTGCATTTCTCTATGAATGGGAAGCACAGATCAATGAAATCTATGGTTCCATGGCAGATGTACCGGAGGAGCAGATCGGTGCGATGCTGGATGAAGCCGGCAGTCTGCAGGATTTGCTGACGACACATGACTTTTATATGATTGATGCAAAGGTTGAGGAAGTCGGGAAGGCACTTGGTCTGACGGCAATCGGACTGGATTCTGATGTATCGGAATTGTCAGGTGGACAGAGAACGAAGGTACTGCTGGCAAAGCTGCTTTTGGAGAAGCCGGATATCCTCTTACTGGATGAGCCGACCAATTATCTGGATGAGGAGCATATTGAGTGGTTGAAGCGGTATTTGCAGGAATATGAGAATGCCTTTATTCTGATTTCACATGACATTCCATTTTTGAACAGTGTCATCAATCTGATTTATCATATGGAAAATCAAAAGCTGGAGCGCTATGTGGGAGACTATGATAAATTCATGGAGGTACATGAGGTCAAGAAATCCCAGTTGGAGGCTGCCTATAAAAAGCAGCAGCAGGAAATCGCGGATTTGGAAGACTTTGTTGCAAGAAATAAGGCACGTGTTGCGACCAGAAATATGGCAATGTCCCGTCAGAAAAAGCTTGATAAGATGGATGTCATTGAACTCGCAAGGGAGAAGCCGAAGCCGGAATTTCATTTTCAGACAGCAAGGACTCCGGGGCGTTATATCTTTGAGACAAAGGATCTGGTCATCGGCTATGATAAACCGTTGTCTAAACCGCTGACGCTTGCAATGGAGCGTGGTGAGAAGATTGCGATGGTCGGAGCAAACGGTATCGGCAAAACCACATTGTTACGCTCCATTCTTGGCTTGACAAAGGCCATGGAGGGAAAGGTAACGCTTGGAGATTATCTGGAAATCGGATATTTTGAACAGGAGATCAAAGAGGAAAATAAACAGACCTGTATTGAAGAAATATGGAGTGAATTTCCGTCCTATTCTCAGTATGAGGTGCGCTCGGCACTGGCGAAATGCGGACTGACGACACAGCACATAGAGAGTCAGGTGCGTGTACTGAGCGGTGGCGAGCAGGCAAAGGTGAGATTATGTAAACTAATCAACCGACAGACCAATATTCTTTTGCTGGATGAGCCGACGAATCATCTGGATGTAGATGCAAAGGAAGAACTGAAACGTGCATTGATTGAATATAAGGGCAGCATTCTGCTTATCTGCCATGAGCCGGAATTCTATCATGGGCTTGTGAGCAAGGTGTGGGACTGTGCAGACTGGAGTCTGCTGGTGTAGGATTATATGAACCAGAGCTTGCCGATGTAGGAATGCGAGAACCGGAACTTGCTGGTGTGGGAATGCGAGAACCGGAGTTTGTCGGTGCAGGATTATCTGCCGGTTGGCTGCTGCTTCACCCGATACCAGTAATAGTATTGAGTTGTATACCCCAGTTTAGCATATAGATTTTTTGCTGTCTGGTTATCCTGTACCACTTGAAGATAGGCCGTATGTGCGCCGTTTTGCATGGAGGCGGACAGAATGGATTCACAGAGTTCAGTGCCGAATCCCTTTCCGCGCTGTGTCTCATCAACGACCACATTCAGTAAAGACATATATCCCCGTTCGATCACAGCGGAGGCACAGGCAACTGTGGCTCCGTTTTTTATGATGCGGGCACACAGCATAGGAGATTTGACTGCTGCGATTATCTGTCGGCAGGTCTGCATTCTGATTTGATCTGTATAATGATTAAAAGAAAAGTATGCGTCAAACCATGCTTCATCGGCATGATTGGTTATGATGCAGTCTCCGAATGCAAATTTTTTTCCGGATAAAGCCATATCCTGAACATCTGTGGGTGTGACGTATTGATAGCCCTGCTGCTCCAACAAACAATCTATATACGGATCAGTACCGGTTGTCAGCTTATAGACAACAGAAAGTCCCTGAGAAAAATAGCGGCTTTCACACTCGGCGATTTTTAACTCAGGGTCGATGATAGACGGATAGAGCGGATTCACAGAGTTTGCCCTGTTCGTGTAGCCATTTGCATAGCGCAGAATCCAGCCGTCATATAGCTGTGTCTGAAGAGAAGGGTGCGAATTAAGCGAAAGCTCCTCATAAAGTTGTATTTGATCTGTCATGATGCATGCTCCTTGTCCGTTCAATAATAGTACAAATATAGAACTGAACGGAGGGCTTGTCAAGCACAGAAAAAACCATAACTATTCCTCCGAAAAACTACAGCCACTCATCAGGGCAATTCATGGTTCTTTGCAGCTCTTCAAAAAATACCTTTAAATGATAGCCGTCTGTGGTGGCATGATGAACGGTCACGGACAGTGGCATGATCACCTTTCCGTCAGCCGTATCCATAAAAGCTCCGGCTTCAAAGCTTGGAACATAATAATCCTTGATTCCATGATTATGGAGCGAAAAGCTGTTGAAGGTAAACCATGGAATACAGGATATGATATATGTGTTTTCCGGCGGCAGTCCTTTGGAAGAGAGGATACCGTGACTCTGACCATACTGTTCAGTATCAGTCAGATATTGCTTATGAAAATCTGAAAAATTTTCATAATATTCTGTCCATAACAGAGAGGTTGTCTTATCATCCTCGTGGAACTGCGGATAGGCCGGAGTAAGATAATCCCAATGTCCTAAAACCCCGTCTTTGACTCCTACCCGTAATGCCGGCTGTTTTGCAATGGCTTTGGATACCAGATAGAGGTAGGCAGGAAAGAATTTGTATCCCTCTGCCTTCAGTTTTCTTCTGGTGATGGTGACATCCATATTGACATTGACGGTGTAACTGGTTGGAGCCATTTGCGTATAGTAGTGAAAGGCCTGTGCCATAGGCCATGTTTGTAGATCGATCGGCTGAAACTGAAACATTATTTTTTCCCTTTCCGGATGAGTCCGTGCTTGTTGCAGCATACATATAGTTCACCGCCGTGCATTTTCGGAAACCGTACCTCCATGGACTGCTCTGGGTAGAGCTTTACCAAAAGAATCCGGTCAAAGGAAACGTAAGCAACAAAAGTAATATAATGCTGTTTGTTCATATCATGCTGTAGTGTGATGTAAAATTCGTCTTCGACTTCTTCTACCTGTATCTCGTGCGATACATCTTCCTCGTGTGCCGTCAGAGGGGTCAATTTTCTTCCGCAGCAGGAGAGTTCACTTTCTCCCGTGGAGAATAAAATATTACCGCAGTTCGGGCAGACATAAAATTTTGTTTTTTTCATATTCCCTCTATCTGTATCGTTAGGCTCCAAGTCACCCAACAATATCTTTCCAATATTTACGTTCAAAATGACTGACAATTCCCGCAGAAGTGATACATCGGGACAGCCGATGCCACGTTCCCATTTTGAAATTGTCCGGTCACTGATATTCATTTTGTCTGCAAGCTCTTTCTGTGTCATACCCTGCTCTTGGCGCAGGGAGAGAATCAACTTACCAACTTTGTCGCAATCCATATTTGCCACCTCCGTTTTTTATCATATCTGCAATTTAGAATGATTTCAACAAACGCTCCGTAGAGTTGTGTATGAGTGCTTGTTTTCTTGCTGCAATCAAATGGATGTAATCAATCTGTTTAGAGAGTCGGAAAAGCGAAGATCATCCTCTTTTGTTCTTTTGGAGGGTCCCTTGAGGTGATGCTTGCCCTTGGACACGCGGGCACGCTTGGCAAGATCACGTTCCATCAGCAGCTGGTCGATATTATCATTTGTATACCATCTGCCGCTTTGGTGGATTCCATAGGCTCCCTTACCAAGTGCCATGACAGCAACACCATAGTCCTGTGTAACGACAATGTCACCGCGCATACACTGATTCATCAGAGCAAAATCAACCGCATCCGCACCGGCCCCAATGGTTTTAACTTCACTATAATCGGAATACATGATGTGGTTGGTGTCACAGAAAAGTGTGACAGGAATATTGTGCGCCTTGGCAATTTTTTCTACGATTGCAACCACCGGACAAGCGTCCGCATCGACTAAGATTTTCATAATTGTTGTGCTTCCTTTCGTTTTGTTAAAAATGTCTGCTATTATAGCGGACAAAAAAATCCTACAACTATAGCAG
>CAZABT010000016.1:0-5143 GCA_964483395.1 uncultured Lachnospiraceae bacterium | reverse complement strand
CTTCAACTATAGCAGACAAAAGTCCCATGACTATGGCAAATAAAAAATTTCTTATTACTATCATAGCATAACGGAACTGGATTCGTACACTTTTTCAATATGGAGTATGTAAGAGATGCATATAGAGAAAAATGAGTCAAAAACACGAATTTTACTTCCACTTTATACCATTTTTTCTATAGGGACACATGGGAAACTACATATCGAAGGAAAATTGATGAAATCCTTCGATATAGGAATAGAAGGAAGTGTATATCGAAAAAAAGCGAGATAAATGCCATATTTATACAGAAAATGAGGTTATTTATTCGATATAGAGCTATTGGACTTGCTATATAGAAAATGTTCATTTTGCAGAGCAGTTTCTGCGGTAATTGGAATTAGACATTGAAATCAAAGTTGGAATCCAAATGGGTAATCAAGATAGGGAATCAAGACAGGGAATCCAGACAGGAAATCAAGACGGGGAATCAAGATGGTCAGTTTTTGCTTGCTGACAGTGGCGTTGGGATGTATTATTAAAATGACAGGGAAGTGAAACTCTGTCGTGAGTCGGGTCATATTAAGGAGAGAAAGTCATGTCATCACAAAAAAAGCAATATATTGTAACTGAAAGAGCCCATTTGATGTGTCCCAATATGTATTTTGGAATTCAGTTTAGAATCAGGGCAGATTATGAATCCGGGAAAATGAAGGAGACTGTAAGGGCATTGGCGGATGCTCATCCCTTTCTGAAAAGTGTAATAGCCAAGGAGGAAGCGAGCGGAAGATTATATTATGCCAAAGAAACTGAAAAGTATTCGAAATAAAATGGAATATAACCTTATCCTACAAATTGAAGCAAATTTCGCAAAATGATGAGGAACGAGTTGTTAGAATTCATGCAAACGGAGCAATCAAAGCAACTTTTTCATACTAGGAATCGAATACAGGTACGAACAAGGAGACATGAAAAATGCTGTCAAAAACATCCATCGTGATGATGGGACTACTGTGTGAAGAAGATTTAAGTGCATACGATATGCTGAAAAGAATAGAGCACATGAATATGAAATACTGGTGGCCAATTGGAAATACCACATTGTACGAAACGGCTGTCCGGTTGGAAAAGAAGAATTATATAGTGGGAACACAACAAGGGAATAAGCTGGTTTATCATATCACGGATGCAGGGCATAGAGAACTGGAGGAGGCAATCCGTACCATCTTTACACGCATGGATTATGACACTATATGGATGTCCCTTGCAGTGCTGTATTGTAAAGTTCTGCAGGAGAGTGAACTGAAGATCATTCTGCAACAAAGAAAAAGTCTGCTGGAAGAATACTATCAGGGCATTCAGATGAACCAAAAGTATCATGAGAGACTTCCGAACATACCGATAGAAGCAGCATTGTCAGTAGAACGAATGCTTAGGATTACGGAATTGGAGCAGAAATTGCTGGAGCAGCTAGAGAGGGCAGTGTGTCATAAAAATTGACTGCATTTTGGAAAGCTATGAGTTATCTTTCATGAACATCATACAAAAGCTTACAGAAAGAAAAGCAGAGGATACCCATATTGCATACTCGGAAAACGATTCCGTTAGGATACTTCCTATGCCTGCACCTACGGCAAACAAGGCGATAACACTGTAGTATTTTAAGGCTTTATTTAGTGTCATTTTATCTCTTGTGTGAAAATATGCACACAGAGCTTCCGTACCGCTTCGTATGTTTCCAATGCACATGGTACTTGCATATACATGACCGTCAACCTTGCGAAAGGTTTGAATCTGCATAGCACACACAAAGGACACGATACTGTTGGCAAGGATGTTTAATGTCTGCGGTATGAATCCGACGATCAACAGCAGAACAATTTCAAACAGTAAAATAATCTGCCTCCAATGCACCTTGACCATATTCTTATAGCGTTGATGAAACACCTCGGCAATATAAATTCCGGCTACAAAGCAGATCAGGGGAATCAGATAGCGCAGAACCAGCTTCCATTCTCCACGGAACAGATAGGAACTCATCAAGACAATGTTCCCTGTCTGTGCATTGGCGAATACATGGTCACGGCAGCAATAGGTATATGCATCCTGAAATCCACCGGAGAGAATCAGAAATATTGCACAGGCAAAGGTTTCGGACATTTGACCATGTGTTTTTGCAGGTTTCTTTTTCACTTTTTCAAACAGCATAGGCACATCTCTTTTCTACTGCATATCAAAGATTTTTGTCTTCGTATCATAATGAGTGGGGAAATTTGTTTTTGGCACTCACATCATTTTATGTATAGAGTATAATACAGAAACAGAAACCTGTAAAATGCAAGTTTGAGCGGGCTATGACTTTGATATCTGCCAGACCTCCTATCTGAAAGTATAAGGGAGATGAGATATCTATGAAGAAGATAACGCTTAATATTGAAGGTATGGCTTGCGGGATGTGCGAGTCACACATTAACGACACAATCCGCAGACAGCGTTCAGTCAAAAAGGTGACTTCCTCTCATAAAAGCGGAGGAAGGGTTGAAAACAACACCAGGCTCTGAATGTGCGATGGTTTTAATGTGATTAAAATATTTAAACATTGACATCTATCTATGCATATGCTATATTGTGTGTAGATTTTAAAGATTAGAACAATGAGGTGAGGCAGATGAGTTATCGAGATGATGTAAAAATGATAAAAGCACTTGCAGATGAAAACCGTCTGGCTATACTGGAATTATTACAGGACGGTGAAAAATGTGGGTGCGTCATTCTTGAACAACTCAATGTAACACAGCCCACCTTATCTCATCACATGAAAATTTTATGCGACAGTGGACTTGTGGATAGTCGTAAGGATGGGAAGTGGATGCACTACTCTCTTTCTTTAGAAGGCAGTCAGAAATTAAGGCAGATGATTCAGCGTTATACAATAGATGCAGAAAAAAGTGCTGATGATTCGAAGTGCGGTAAATGTGAACAATAATGAGAATAGCCAATCGAAAGGTTGGCTTTCACATAAATCAAAGCATAGATACATATAAATATATGTATGAATTAAAGGAGAACTATTACTATGGAAGCATTATCAGCGATTGGAGAGTTTATCCAGAACCAAATTTTCGGAATGAAGTGGTTAAATGCACTGATCGGGAATCTTTTAAGTGCAGCAGGACTTGATACAGAAGACAGATTGGGCGGCAGTGTTCAATTTTTTCTCTATGATGTAATCAAAATCACCATACTGCTGTGTTTCCTTATTTTCCTGATTTCCTATATTCAGAGTTTCTTCCCACCAGAGAGAAGTAAAAAAATCATGGGAAGATTTCATGGAGTTTTGGCAAATATTATAGGTGCTTTGCTTGGAACAGTCACCCCGTTTTGTTCCTGTTCGTCTATCCCGTTGTTTATCGGATTTACAAGTGCCGGATTACCATTAGGAGTTACATTCTCGTTTCTGATTTCGTCTCCAATGGTTGACCTTGGTTCACTGGTACTTCTTATGAGTATCTTCGGATGGAAGATTGCGATTGTTTATGTAATTGTCGGCTTAGTGGTTGCTGTTGCTAGCGGCACGATTATTGAGAAGCTTCATATGGAGAAGGAGGTTGAGGCGTTTATCAGAAATGCATCCTCCATTGACTTAGAAGCAGATGAACTGACGGTGAAAGACAGACTGCTTTATGCCAAAGAACAGGTGGTATCCACATTTAAGAAGGTATTCCCTTATATCCTTGTTGGCGTTGGCATTGGTGCAGTGATTCACAACTGGATTCCAGAGGAATGGATTGAAATGGTTCTTGGTTCTAACAATCCGTTTGGTGTAGTTTTGGCAACAGCACTTGGCGTTCCCATGTATGCAGATATTTTTGGTACGATTCCTGTTGCCGAAGCATTACTTGGCAAGGGAGCCCAGCTTGGCACAGTCCTTTCCTTTATGATGGCGGTAACAACTCTTTCACTTCCGTCTATTATTATGCTTCGCAAGGCAGTGACGTCTAAGCTATTGGCAACATTTATTGTTATTTGTGTTGTTGGGATAGTCCTTGTTGGTTATGGATTTAATATTTTTCAGTATCTATTTATCTAAAATATAGTAGGAGGATTTTATCATGAGTTTATTTGGATTTGGAAAGAAAAATGAAGACACAAAAGCACCGGCGTGCGCCTGCAATGGAAATGCAGTCGAAAGGGAAGCTGAGAACATGAATGACGGCTGTTGCTGTGGAGAAGCTACTGATGGCATTTGCTGTATCAAGGTACTTGGTTCTGGCTGTAAATCCTGCCATGAGATGTATGAAAACGCCCAGAAGGCAGTAGGCAATATGGGACTTTCTGTTGAAGTTGAGTATGTGACGGATATGGAAAAGGTAGTGAGCTATGGTGTTATGAGTACACCTGCACTTGTAGTGAATGAAAAAGTGGTATCTATGGGCAAGGTTTTGAAAGCGGCAGATGTGGAAAAATTACTCCGCAAGCTGGGATTCTAAGGAGTGACTTATGAGCAGACAGAAAAGTGACATTAGCAAATGGAACGAAGAAGTGGTTTTAAGATTGCTTTCGTATTTGTTTGAAAAGAAGAAGGAGGGATTGCATGAGTAAACTATCAGAGAGTGAAGTAAAAAAATTTGATGAAGGCTATAATTGTGCACAGATTGTATTAGGAGCTTTTTCTGAAAAATATGGAATGAAACAGGAAGACGCTTATCGAGTAGGTACTGGACTAGGCGGAGGGATTCGCTGTGGCGAAGCTTGTGGTGCAGTAGTAGGTGCAGTTCTTGTAATTGGACTCAAATATGGAAATAAAAACATGGAAGCTGGAAATACGAAACTGCTTTGCCATCAGAAAACAGTAGAGTTTACAGAGCAGTTTCGCAAGAAAAAAGGAAGTATCGTATGTAGAGAATTATTGGATTGTGACATTGCCGATCCAAATAAAATGAAGCTTGCCGCAGAAACCGGTTTGTTTAAAAAAGTTTGTCCGGTGATGATAAAGGAAGCAATCGAGATTTTAGAAGAACTTGGTTATTGAAAAAATAGGAGCATGGAATATAAGGAATCTCTGTTCGCGTTAACATTTGGATGAGCACCGAGTGATTAAACGGAAAAGAACATGAGATTTCTTTTTTGTATTGACACAACTACGTATAAGCAGTAATATAC
>CAZABT010000015.1:0-37368 GCA_964483395.1 uncultured Lachnospiraceae bacterium | reverse complement strand
AACAACTACATTGGAAAATCTGGTACAGCAGACGGCATTTCTCGGTTTGAGCTGGGGAAATTATGTTATGATAGCCGTTGCTTGTCTGTTCCTGTATTTAGCCATTAAAAAAGAGTACGAACCATTGTTATTATGCCCGATTGCTTTTGGTATGCTGCTGGTTAACATTTACCCGGATATCATGATGACTGTAGAAGAATCGACTAACGGTGCAGGTGGTCTGCTCCATTACTTCTATCTGTTGGATGAATGGGCAATCTTACCGTCACTTATCTTTATGGGCGTTGGTGCAATGACAGACTTTGGTCCGTTGATTGCTAATCCAAAGAGTTTCTTGCTTGGAGCGGCAGCGCAGTTTGGTATTTTCGTAGCATATTTCGGAGCCATTGCAATGGGCTTCAATGATAAAGCTGCGGCAGCAATTTCAATCATCGGTGGTGCAGATGGTCCTACATCCATCTTCCTGGCAGGTAAGCTCGGACAGACGGCATTGCTCGGACCGATCGCAGTTGCGGCATATTCTTATATGTCACTTGTGCCGATTATTCAGCCGCCTATTATGAAATTGTTTACGACTGAAAAAGAGAGAAAGATTAAAATGGATCAGCTTCGTCCGGTATCCAAGCTAGAAAGAATCCTGTTTCCGATTATCGTTACCATTGTTGTATGTATGATTCTTCCGACAACAGCTCCGTTGATTGGTATGCTGATGCTGGGAAATCTGTTCAGAGAATCAGGTGTCGTAAGACAGCTGCAGGATACAGCATCCAATGCGCTGATGTATATTGTTGTAATTCTGCTCGGTACTTCAGTTGGAGCAACAACAAGTGCAGAAGCATTCCTAAAAATGTCTACGATTAAGATCGTTGTATTGGGATTGATCGCATTTGCATTCGGTACATTTGCCGGCGTTATGTTTGGTAAGCTGATGTGTCTCATTTCAAAGGGCAAGGTAAATCCGTTGATCGGTTCAGCCGGTGTATCCGCAGTGCCGATGGCAGCCAGAGTATCACAGAAGGTAGGCGCAGAAGCAGATCCTACAAACTTCCTTCTGATGCATGCCATGGGCCCCAACGTAGCAGGAGTTATAGGAACCGCCGTAGCCGCCGGAACATTCATGGCCATATTCGGTGTAAAATGAGACATGCACAAGCGGGCAAGATGACAATGCAAGTTTACTTGCACTTGTCAGGTTGGCTGATTGTATAGGGGAAGCCCGCGATTCGAAGACCGAAGGTCTGCGAATTGCGCATGTCGGATTAAATACTTTTAACCAACTATGCCCTTAAAACCAAACCCAACCCTCGCACCACATGTCATCATCCATATCATCAAAAAAATAGGAGGAAAAGAAATGTCAGATATAGCTAAAAAACCGGTAAAGATTACCGAGACAATACTGCGTGACGCACATCAGTCTCTGATTGCAACACGTATGCCAACCGAAGAAATGCTCCCAATCCTTGACAAGCTTGATAAGGTTGGATATCACTCGATCGAGTGCTGGGGTGGAGCAACCTTTGATGCATCCCTTCGTTTCTTAAAGGAAGATCCATGGGAAAGACTCCGCAAGATCAGAGACGGAGTTAAGAATACAAAGCTGCAGATGCTGTTCAGAGGACAGAATATCCTTGGATATCGTCCCTATGCAGATGATGTAGTTGAGTATTTTGTACAGAAATCCGTGGCAAACGGTATCGATATCATTCGTATCTTTGACTGCCTGAACGATCTTAGAAATCTGCAGGCTGCCGTAGATGCAACCAACAAGGAAAAGGCACAGTCAGGAAAAGGACATGCACAGGTTGCATTGTCTTATACACTTGGCGATGCTTATACAATGGACTACTGGATGGATATGGCGAAGAAGATTGAGGAGATGGGTGCAGACTCTATCTGTATCAAGGATATGGCCGGACTTTTGGTTCCTTACAAGGCTTCAGAGCTGATTACAGCAATGAAGGGCGCTACAAAGCTTCCGATCCAGTTACACACACACTATACATCAGGTGTTGCAGGAATGACCTATCTGAAGGCTGTTGAGGCCGGAGTTGATGTGATCGACTGCGCTATGTCACCTCTTGCTATGGGCACTTCACAGCCTGCAACAGAGGTTATGGTTGAGACCTTCAAGGGAACACCGTATGATACAGGCTATGATCAGAAGCTGTTAGCTGAAATCGCTGACTACTTCAGACCGTTCAGAGATGAATGCCTTGCAAACGGATTGCTGAATCCGAAGGTTATGGGCGTTGATATTAAGACACTGCTGTATCAGGTACCGGGTGGAATGCTGTCAAACATGGTATCACAGCTTAAAGAACAGAATGCAGAAGATAAGTATTATGAAGTGCTGCAGGAGATACCGAGAGTCCGCAAGGATCTTGGTGAGCCGCCTCTTGTGACTCCTTCATCACAGATTGTTGGTACACAGGCTGTATTCAACGTACTGATGGGCGAAAGATATAAGATGGCTACAGATCAGACAAAGGCTGTACTGAAAGGCGAATATGGCCAGACAGTTAAGCCGATGAATCAGGAAGTCATTGATAAGGTTATTCCGGGCGAGAAGAGAATCACCTGCCGTCCGGCAGACCTGATTCCGAATGAACTTGATAAGTTAGAAGGAGAAATGAAGGAATGGAAGCAGCAGGATGAGGATGTACTGTCTTATGCATTATTCCCTCAGGTTGCAGTGGATTTCTTCAAGTATCGTCAGGCACAGCAGGAAAAGGTTGATATGACAAAGGCAGATACAGCAAACGGAGCATATCCGGTGTAATTAAAATTTACAGTGGCAATATAAAATAACGTATGTTATAATGAACAGGTGATGTCGGGCAGTGCAGACATCACCTGTTGCAGTTTAGATGGCTTGTGTACTTCAGAGAGGAGATTGTCAGAATGGCAAGAAAAGAAACCATTACCAAGAAAATGATCATAGACGGTGCTTTCAATCTATTGCGTGAGCAGGGAGAATATCAGGTGTCTGCCAGAAAACTGGCTGCCTGCATTGGATGCTCCACGCAGCCGATTTTCAGAATATTCAGTGGAATGGAGGAACTGAATCGCGAACTGTTCTCCAAGGCACGGGAATTTTTTGAAGCAGATTACGAGAAGGCAGAGAAGCTGCACGATACACCGTTTGTTGATTTGGGACTTGCCTACATACAATTTGCCAAGAAGGAAACCAATCTGTTCAAGCTGCTGTTCCTGTCAAAGCTGGAAGAGGATCAGACGATGTATGATTTGCTGAACGGAAGCAATAAAGGCTTTGTGATTCATGAGATCAAGCGAATACCGAATCTGGATTCGGATAGTGTCGGAACCATTTTCATGAAGATATTTACCTTTATTCACGGTATGGCATGTATGGCCACAAACGGAGAATTTGATTTAGATGAGCAGGAAGTCGTTGAAATGCTTGAGGATGCTTATCATGCATTCGCGGAGCAGGCATAGACATGAAACGAGTGATTGTAGTTGGTGGTGGAGCGTCCGGAATGATGGCAGCAATTGCAGCTGCGGAATGTGGACATCAGGTGACGCTGATTGAAAAGAACGAGAAGCTCGGAAAGAAGCTTTTTATTACGGGAAAGGGGCGCTGTAATTTAACAAATGCCTGTGCTGCGGAGGATTTTTTTGACCATATCCTGACAGGCAGAAAGTTTATGTACAGTTCCTACTATGGATTTACCAATGAGGAGACAATTCGCTGGTTTGAGGCGCATGGACTTAGAACCAAGATTGAGCGCGGCGAGCGTGTTTTCCCGGTGAGCGACCATTCATCAGATGTGATCAAGACGTTGGAGGCAGCTTTGCACAGCGGAAGCAATCCAGTCAAGATCCGATTGCATACGGAGGTTGTTCGTGTACTGCAGGAGGCTGACAGAGTTACGGGTGTCATGCTGAAAAAGGGAGAGCATCTTGCGGCGGATACGGTCATCATTGCAACGGGTGGCTGCTCTTATCAGACCTGCGGCTCTACCGGTGATGGATACCGATTCGGAGAAGTGCTGGGGCATCGGGTGACAGAAAGACAACCGGCACTTGTGCCATTGACAGTTCAGGAGGCATGGGTTTCTGAATTACAGGGATTATCTCTGAAAAATACATCGATATGCTTGAAGTATGGAAAAAAGAAGATTTATGAAGGCTTTGGAGAGATGCTGTTCACTCATTTTGGAGTCAGCGGGCCATTGATCCTGAGCGCAAGCAGTTATCTCAGCCCGACGATGCTTGCAGAGACTGCGGGCAGAAGCGGGAAGACTGACGCGGCAAATGTCTTGTGTCTGACGATAGACTTAAAACCGGCACTCAGTGAGCAGCAGTTGGATGAAAGGGTTCTACGTGATTTCGAGGAGAACCAGAACAAACAGTTCAAAAATGCATTGAATAAGCTCCTTCCAGCCAAGCTGATTCCAGTCATCATTCGATTGTCAAAAATCAATGAGGAAAAGCATGTACATGAAATTACGCGTGAGGAGAGAAACCGACTGGTTCATTTGTTAAAGCATATGGAAATGACAGTGACCGGAACGCGTGGATTTGCGGAGGCCATTATTACAAAAGGCGGAATTGCCCTTCCGGAAATCAATCCGGCAACGATGGAGTCAAAGCTAGTAAAGGGCCTGCATTTTGTCGGAGAGGTGCTGGATGTGGATGCACTGACGGGGGGCTTTAATCTTCAGGTCGCGTGGTCTACGGCATATGCGGCCGGAAACGGAATCAGCGAGTGAGCGGAGGTGATATCATGGAAGTAAAGCTGGCCAAATCAGCAGGCTTCTGCTTTGGAGTTAAGCGGGCAATGGATAAGGTATATGAGCAGATTGAAAAGGGTGGCAGTATTTATACTCTGGGACCACTCATTCATAATGAGACGGTGGTTGCCGAACTCGAACAGAAGGGAGTTCAGGTGCTTCATTCACCGGATGAACTTGCCGGTATTCAGGAGGGAAGCATTGTCATACGTTCTCACGGTGTGCCGAAGGAGGTATACCGCATGATAGATGAAAAAGGACTTGTCTGTATTGATGCGACATGTCCGTTTGTGAGGAAGATTCATAAGATCGTTGAGGAAGAAAGCCGGAAGGGATCGGCAATTGTGATTATAGGAAATGATCAGCATCCGGAGGTGGAAGGCATCAAAGGTTGGTGCGAAGTACCGGCAACGGTCATCGGAACAGCGGAAGAGGCTGAAAAATTTACCATATCCCCAGACAAAAAGGTTTGCATTGTTTCACAAACGACATTTAACTACAATAAATTTCAAGAATTAGTTGAAATTTTTTCGGAAAAAGGTTATGATATAAATGTTGTGAATACAATTTGCAATGCTACGGAAGACCGGCAGAAAGAAGCAGCCGAGATTGCAGGTATCGCGGATACGATGATTGTGATAGGTGGAATGCACAGTTCCAACACACAAAAATTGTATGAGATATGCAAAGCCGAGTGTGCAGATACACATTTTATACAGACACTTGATGACTTGAATTTAGGGACAGGAGCTGCTAAATCCATTCGTTGTGTAGGTATTACTGCGGGGGCGTCAACGCCAAATAATATTATTGAGGAGGTTCAAAATTATGTCAGAATTAACTTTTGAACAGATGCTGGAATCATCATTGAAAACAATACACACGGGAGAGGTAGTTGAAGGCACTGTCATAGATGTCAAGCCTGATGAGATCATTTTGAACATCGGTTATAAATCTGACGGTATTGTATCGAGAAGTGAATATTCCAATACACCGGTAGACCTTACAACTTGCGTTAAAGTCGGTGACACGATGGAAACCAAGGTCCTGAAAGTGAATGATGGTGAGGGACAGGTGTTATTAACATATAAACGCCTTGCAGCTGACAAGGGTAACAAAAGAATTGAAGAAGCATATGAAAATAAGGAAGTGCTTAAAGCAACGGTTACGCAGGTATTGGACGGCGGCCTGAGCGTTGTTGTAGATGAGGCGAGAGTCTTCATTCCGGCAAGTCTGGTATCCGACAGTTATGAAAAGGATTTGACGAAGTACGCAGGACAGGAGATTGAGTTTGTAATCAGTGAATTCAATCCTAAGAGACGCAGAGTCATCGGCGACAGAAGACAGCTTATGATGGCAAAGCGTGCAGAACTTCAGAAAGAATTGTTCGCAAGACTGAAGGTCGGCGATGTAGTAGAAGGAATTGTCAAGAATGTTACAGACTTTGGTGTGTTCGTTGATTTAGGCGGAGCAGACGGTCTGCTGCATATATCAGAAATGTCATGGGGCAGAGTTGAGAATCCTAAGAAGGTATTCAAGACCGGCGATACACTGAAAGTGTTGATTAAAGAAATCACAGGTACGAAGATTGCACTGAGCCTGAAATTTGATGATGCCAATCCATGGATTGAGGCAGAAAAGAAATTTGCAGTTGGCACAGAGGTGACCGGGAAAGTTGCCAGAATGACTGATTTTGGAGCGTTTGTTGAGCTTGTACCGGGTGTTGATGCTCTGTTGCATGTTTCTCAGATTTCCAAGGAGCATATTGAGAAGCCTTCTGATGTACTGCATGTTGGTGAAGAGGTTACGGCAAAGATCGTAGACTTTAATGCCGCTGACAGAAAGATCAGCCTGAGTATAAAAGCTTTATTGGCTCCGGAAGAAGCAGCACCGGAGAAGGAAGAGTCAGATGCAGATTTTGTTTCTGTAGATATTGATGCAGAGGTAGCAAAGGATGCTGAAGAGTAAGAATAATTCCGGCAGGGGACTGAATTTATGATATATGATTACGAGGCTTTTAAACGGGCAGTCTTCGACATGACCAAAATTGATTTGAATGCGTATAAGGAAAAACAGATGCGCAGAAGAATCGATACTCTGATTAATAAGTATAAGATGTCCGGGTATGAGGAGTTTCTTGGGGCACTGAAAAAGGATAAAAAGATTTTTGAGGATTTTGTAAATTATCTGACAATCAATGTTTCTGAGTTTTACCGTAATACAGATCAATGGGAGCTTTTGGACAAACAATACATACCAGAGTTGATTTCAAAGTTTGGGAAAAATCTAAAAATATGGAGTGCAGCATGTTCCACAGGTGATGAACCGTATTCTTTGGTGATGGCATTGTCACGGCATCTGCCTTTGTCACAGATTAGAATTTTGGCCACGGATTTGGACAAGCAGGTCATTGCGGCAGCTAAAATGGGGTTGTATTCCGAAAAAAGCATTGCCAATGTTCCGAATGATCTGAAAAACAAGTATTTCACAAAGGTTGGAAATTCGTATCAGATTTCCGATGAAATTAAGGCGCGGGTAGAATTTAAAGAGCACAATCTACTCAAGGATTCGTATCCGGACAGGTGTCATTTTATTGTTTGCCGCAACGTTTTGATCTATTTTACAGAAGAAGCAAAGGATGAAATATTTAAGAAATTCTGTTCGTCACTGGTGAAGGACGGTATTCTCTTCATTGGAAGTACGGAACAGATCATGAACCATAAAGATTATGGATATGCAAGAAAAAATTCTTTCTATTATCAGAAAGAATAGTGAGAAGGACATTCGCTAAGCGAATGTCCTTCTGCATATATGTGGAGATAGGAACATCCATGACTTAATCTGCAAGCATTCGGAGCAGCTCGTTGGAATAAACAGCCAGGGATGCTTTGTCTTCCAGAAAAGCATCTTCATAACAGAAATATTCCGGCTTAGAGCGCAGCTCTGCTTTAAACGCAGGGGTGAAGGTGGTATCCCACTGAGGCAGAAAATCTGCTTCCTTCTTTATATAGCAGGTAGAAGGGGTGGCAGGAATGCGGTGGGCATGATCGACATATGCAGCTACACTTTTGTGGACAGCACAGTCCTCCATTGGAAGATAATAATAATCCTTGTAATTTGGAAGGAAAAACTTCAGTTCGGTGTGGAGCAATGGAATACGCAGCTTGACCTGACAGGCATCACACAGGATGCGGCATTCGTTTTTCAGATAAGAAATGCTTACGGGAACCGGCTGAGGGGTGGAGCATGTGAGCAGCAGTTCGCGGCGGCTGATTCCCTGAATGTCCTCATATTCATTTATAACGGCTTTTTCAAACAGTAAAGGGCTATGAAACAGATCACTGTAGGCAAGCATGGGAAGAATCTGCAGCATGCCCTTCAGATCATCAAAATTATGCAGTAAGAGCAGCTCACAGTTATAACTGGTGGGTGATTTCACATAATCATGGTATATGGAAATCAATTGTCCTCCATTATAAAGATCCTTACGATCTAGCGATAAATAGGCCTCAATGGATTTTTGCTTCAGATTTTCTAAAGCAAGTATTTGTTTATAGGGAGCAATGCGTTTATAGATATCAATGCTTTCAAAGCAGTCCAAACAATATGGAAGATGATATTTTTCTATTTTTTTGGTAAGATAGGGCAGGTCAAAACCGGAACCATTGTAGTGTACGAGATACTTAAAATGCTCACTGAATCGAAAAAAAGAGTTGATGATCTGGCTTTCTTCATCATATGCATCTGCAAACCACTGGATGGTGTGAAATGCATTCTGCTCGTAATATAGGCAGCCAATCATATACAGGCAGGAAGAACCTGCGGAAAAACCGGTGGTCTCAATGTCAATGAATAATATTTGCTCCGGCGGTGCAATCAGTTCCAGCGGATATGCTGTCCGGACATTTTCAAGACGATGATTTTGTGTCTGCATACAGTTCACCTCGCTTACACTCTTTATACATTCAGTATACAATATTTTGTCGGAAAAGGCAGTAAAAATTGTGATATGGGTAGAATTTTGAACGAAAATTTAGTATAGTAGTGATGAGCGAATGGAGGGATGAGATTATGTGGGATGTAAAAATACTAGGAACCAGTCTGTACATGATTTTCAGCTATCTGATTATATACAGTGTAATCGGATGGATCTGGGAAAGCTGCTTTGTTTCCGTACAGGAACATAAACTAGTGAACAGAGGATATGTAACCGGCCCTGTGTGTACGATTTACGGAGTGGGCGCAACGGCCCTGTATTTGCTGTTGAAGCCGTTTTCAGGCAACTATATTTTATTGTTTTTTGTCGGAGCAATTGTAGCAACAGTTCTGGAATATGTAACGGCAGTCGTTATGGAAGCGGTGTTCCATACAAGCTGGTGGGATTATACAAATCAGAAATTTAATTATAAGGGCAGGATATGTCTTAGCTCGACGATTGCCTGGGGTGCAGGCTCTGTGCTGCTGTTTGTCGTATTACAGCCGGCAGTCAACTATTTGATCGCACTGTATTCTGTGATGGTTGGCAAAATTATGATCATCGTGATAGCGGTGGTTTATGCAGTAGACTTTACGTTTGCAACCATTGCAGCAGCAGATCTGTCGAAGAAGCTGGAAAAAATGGATGCACTGTTTGATGAATTTACGGAGTATGTCAAGTCAAGCAGAATTTATGGAGCCGGAGAGGATATCTATGCAAGGATAGATGCCTTTCGGCAGCAATATAGCGGAATGAATTATTTTTCGCGTTTTTCAAAGCGTATGGATGTGCGTCAGGCAGTTTTCAATGATCAGCTTGCAAAGCTGGGGCTGACCAATCATACAGATGAAGTGAAGGAAAAAGTTGCCGCCTATGGAAAGAAGCTGAATGCAGTGTTTACAAGCAATAAATTTCAGCAGGGTCGTATTATGAAAGCATACCCGCATTTGAAAACCCATTCAAGGATTTCGGCAGAACGGATCAAAAACAGGATAAGCAGAAAATTGAAGAAAGAAGATCAGCAGGACTGATTAGAAAGGGTTGACTATGGCAGCATTTACGTTTAAGGGTGGCATCCACCCATATGATGGAAAGAAGATTTCAAAGGATAAACCCATTCTGGCAGTGCTTCCGAAGGGAGATCTTGTGTATCCCCTGTCACAGCATATCGGAGCACCGGCTAAGCCGATCGTGGCGAAGGGGGAGCGTGTACTCGCAGGACAAAAAATTGCCGAAGCAGGAGGCTATGTATCAGCTCCGATCCATGCTTCGGTATCCGGTATTATCAAGGCAATTGAACCGCGACGTGTGGTTACAGGCGATCAAGTGATGTCAATTGTCATAGAGAATGACGGACTATATGAGGAAGCGCCTCGATTTCATCAAAAAGAGCTTGCGGATATGACCCGGGAAGAGGTTATTGACATTATCAAAGAGTCAGGCATCGTAGGTATGGGAGGTGCCGGTTTCCCGACACATGTCAAACTGTCACCGAAAGATCCGGATAAAATTTTTTATGTGATTGCCAATTGTGCCGAATGTGAGCCATATCTGACTTCTGATTATCGGCGTATGGTTGAGGAGCCGGAAAAGCTGGTTGCGGGACTCAAGATTATATTGTGTCTGTTTCCTCATGCAAAAGGAATTCTTGCGGTTGAAGATAATAAGCCGGACTGTATTCGTAAGCTAAAGGATTTAGTGCTTGATGAAAGCAGGATGTCTGTTAAGGTGCTCAAGACCAAATATCCGCAGGGAGCCGAGCGTCAATTGATCTATGCAACGACCAGACGTGCCATTAACTCCTCTATGCTGCCATCGGATGTCGGCTGTATTGTAAATAATGTAGACACGATTGTAGCCGTATATCATGCAGTCATAGAAGGACGGCCGCTGATGCATAGAATTGTGACGGTGACCGGGGACGCGGTGAAGGAACCGAGAAATTTTTATGTTAAGGTGGGTACAAATTACAGTGAATTGATTGAAGAAGCAGGAGGGTTTGTCGGAAAGCCTGAGAAGATCATTTCAGGCGGCCCTATGATGGGCTTCGGAATTTTTGATACAAATGTACCGGCAACAAAGACTTCTTCCGCATTGCTTTGTCTGCTGAAAGATGATGTGGAACGGATGAAACCGACGCAGTGTATCAATTGCGGTACCTGTGTGACGGATTGTCCGGCACGCATTATACCTGCAAGACTTGCAGATTATGCAGAGCATGGTGATGAAGCTAAATTTCTTAAAAATAACGGTATGGAATGTTGTGAATGCGGCTGCTGCAGCTATGTTTGTCCGGCAAAGCGCCAACTGACACAGAGCATCAAATCAATGCGCCGCATGATTCTGGCGAACAAAAAGAAATAGGGGGAAAGTATCGTGAGTAATTTGATGAATGTATCATCCTCACCGCATATCAGAAGCAAGCTGACTACGAGCTCCATTATGTTTATTGTGATTATCGCGCTCCTGCCGGCAACTGGATTTGGTATCTACAATTTTGGCCCGGAGGCTGCAATTGTAACGGCAATCTGTATTGCAACCTGTGTCCTGACAGAATTTCTGTATACGAAGCTGATGAAGAAGCCAACGACCATCGGAGATCTGAGTGCAGTCGTAACAGGACTTTTGCTGGCATTAAATCTGCCGCCGGCAGTACCGTGGTGGATACCGGTGATCGGTGGTGTGTTTGCAATATTGGTTGTAAAAATGCTGTTTGGCGGACTGGGACAGAATTTTATGAATCCTGCATTGGGAGCAAGATGCTTCCTGTTGATTTCCTTTACGGCCAGAATGACGACCTTTACCTATGACGGCGTGACGACAGCAACGCCACTGGCTCAGTATAAAGCAGGAGAGGCGGTCAATACCTTTACGATGGTAATCGGACGTGAAGCCGGAACCATTGGCGAAACATCGGTGATTGCAGTTGTACTTGGTGCGATTATACTGTTGATTACAGGCGTCATTGATTTGAAGATCCCTGGGACTTATATTGTATCCTTTGTGATATTTTTAGGATTGTTCGGAGGGCAGGGCTGGGATGCCAATTATCTGACCACTCAGCTTGCCGGAGGAGGTCTGATGCTGGGAGCATTTTTCATGGCAACGGACTATACGACATCTCCGATTACCGGTACGGGTAAGATAGTATATGGTGTCATTCTTGGCATATTCACGGGTATTTTCCGCGTGTTCGGTGTGTCGGCAGAGGGCGTATCCTATGCAATCATTCTGGGCAATCTGCTTGTGCCTCTGATTGAGAAGATAACCGTTCCGAGATGCTTTGGCAAAGGAGGGGAAATCTGATGAATGAGACAGTGAAGAATACCATCATCCTGACGGTGATCACAGTGATCGCAGGGCTTTTTTTAGGCTTTGTATATGATATTACCAAGGAGCCGATTCGAGTACAGGAGGAGAAGACAAAGCAGGAAGCATATCTGCAGGTGTTTCCGTCTGCCGTAAAATTTGAAGAGGATAACTCCATTGATCTTGCAAACGCACCACAGGTGCTCGAAAATGCAGGCTGCAAAGAGGCACAGATAGATGAAGTGCTGACGGCTCAGGATACATCCGGGACAGTTCTTGGCTATGTAATGCGTGTGACGACGAAGGAAGGCTATGGAGGAGATATTTCATTTTCCATGGGCATTACGAAGGATGGTGTTTTGAATGGAATAGAGATTCTTTCTATCAATGAGACAGCCGGACTTGGAATGAAGGCTAAGGAGGATGAATTTCAGAATCAGTTTGCGGGAAAACAGGTTGCACAGTTTACCTATACAAAGAGTGGCTCGACGGCCGATTATGAGATTGATGCGATCAGTGGGGCAACCATTACGACAAATGCGATGGTCAATGGTGTGAATGCCGGTTTGGCATACTTTGCTTCGATTGACGTGAATGGGGGTGCGGCAAGTGAGTAAGGCTTTTGAGAGACTGTTGAATGGTATTTTTAAGGAGAATCCGACCTTTGTGCTGATGCTTGGCATGTGTCCGACATTGGCAGTTACGACCTCTGCCGTTAACGGACTTGGCATGGGGCTGACTACGACGGCGGTATTGATTTTGTCCAATATGATGATCTCAATGCTGCGGAAGGTGATTCCGGATAAGGTAAGAATTCCAGCATTTATTGTGATCATAGCTTCCTTTGTGACGATTGTGGAACTGCTTTTGGAGGGCTTTGTACCTTCGTTGTACAGTGCACTTGGTATATATATTCCGCTGATTGTGGTCAACTGCATTATTCTTGGCAGAGCAGAGGCATATGCTTCCAAAAACAATGTGATATTATCTGTTTTTGACGGCATTGGCATGGGGCTTGGTTTTACTATGGCGTTGACGATCATTGGAGCCTTTCGGGAACTGATCGGTTCCGGTAAGGTGTTTGATATACAGGTGATGCCGGCGGCTTATGAGCCAGTGACAATTTTCATTTTGGCACCGGGAGCATTTTTTGTACTTGCATGTCTGACAGCGATTCAGAATAAAATCAAGATGAAGAAGGCAAAGCGGGACGGTGTGCTCATCCAGTGTGATTCCGGCTGCGCATCCTGTATCAATGCATCTTCCTGTACAGGCAGAATGGTAGAAGAAAAAATCAAAATTTCAAATAAGAAGGGGGCTGGAAAAGAATGAAGGAATTATTGTTGATTGCAGTAGGCTCTGCATTTGTCAATAATGTAGTCTTGAGCCAGTTCCTTGGAATCTGTCCGTTTTTGGGAGTATCCAAGAAGGTTGAGACAGCAGCCGGTATGGGAAGCGCTGTTGTGTTTGTTATTACGCTTTCTTCCGCAGTGACAGGAGCAGTCTATCAGTTTATCTTAACACCATTAAATATTACTTATCTGCAGACTATTGTGTTCATTTTGGTCATTGCGGCATTGGTACAGTTCGTGGAGATGTTCCTGAAGAAAAAGATGCAGGGGCTTTATCGTGCATTAGGCGTATATCTGCCGTTGATCACAACAAACTGTGCGGTGCTTGGCATTGCATTGACCAATGTTCAGAAATCATATGATATTTTAACTGGTGTAGTGAACGGATTTGCGACTGCTTTTGGATTTCTTGTGTCGATTGTGATTCTGGCAGGCATCCGCGAGAAGACAGAGTATAATGATGTACCGAAACCATTTCAGGGAATGCCGATCGTACTTGTAACTGCAGGCTTGATGGCAATTGCATTCTTTGGATTTTCAGGACTGCTGTAGGAGGAATCAGGGATGAATATAACAGGGATTATCATAGCAGTTGCCTGTGTAGGCGGTGTTGGATTATTTATAGGTGTGTTTTTGGGAATTGCGGGAAAGTATCTGCAAGTAGATACCGATCCGAGAGAGGATGCTGTATTGGCAGCTTTGCCCGGCAATAACTGCGGCGGCTGTGGATATGCAGGCTGTTCGGGTCTTGCAGCAGCAATTGTAAAGGGCGAGGCAGCACCGGGAACCTGTCCGGTAGGCGGCAGTGCCGTAGCGAATGAGGTTGCCTCCATTATGGGACTGGATGCAGGGGATATTGTGCGGAAGGTTGCATATGTGAAATGCAATGGAACCTGTGACAATACAAAGGTGGATTATGATTATATTGGCATCAGGGATTGTAAGATGCTGTCCTTTGTGCCGAATGGAGGACCAAAATCCTGCAATTACGGCTGTCTGGGATTTGGTAACTGCGTAGAGGTATGCCAGTTTGATGCCATTTCCATTATCAATGGAGTTGCAGTTGTAGATGCTGATCAATGTAAGGCCTGCGGGAAATGCATTGCAGAGTGTCCAAAGCATTTGATTGAGTTGATTCCGTATAGTTCAAAATATATGGTACAGTGTCATTCCAACGAGAAAGGGCCGGTTGTCATGAAGGCATGCAGCACCGGCTGCATCGGTTGTAGTCTGTGTGTGAAGGAGTGCCCGGTGGGGGCAGTTGAGGTGCGGGATGCATTGGCATATATTGATCAGGAAAAATGCATCGGCTGCGGTGCATGTGCAGAGAAGTGTCCGAAGAAGATCATTGCAAGAGTCTATTAGTGGTTGTATGGATTTGATTGTCTTTCGTGATGAAGACAGCTTCTGTGTCGGGAAGACTTTTAATCAGCTTCATCCCATTGTCAAGCCCCAGCAGCAGACAGATCGTGCTGAGTGCATCACAGTCCGCAGAGGAAGCAGCAATGACGGAGACGCTGTTCAGGCCACTTTCCACTGGAAAGCCGGTGGCAGGCGATAAAATATGGTGATATAGTTTTCCTTGATAGGTAAAGCAGCGCTCATATATGCCGGAGGTTACGATGGACTGATCCTTGATTTTAATAGAGGCAATCAAGTCACCTGAGGGTTCAAACGGACGCCTGATGCCGATGCAGAAGGGAGAATTGTCTGATTTGCTGCCAATGGTCTGAATATTACCACCAAGGTCTATGATGGCAGAGCGTACACCATGTTCCAGCAGGTAGTTCTTCAGCTGATCAGCAATATAGCCCTTTGCGATACCGCCGAGATCAATGGAGGCATTAGGATCAAGCAGAGTGACCGTATTATTTTCTATCTGAATATTATGATAGTCAACATGCTTCAGTGCAGAGGAGATGGAGGATTTGTCAGGAGGTGTCACGGTATTTTGAATGGCTGCCTCTGAATGAAAGTCCCATAGAGCGGTAACCGGCTCGATGGTAATGTCAAAGAGTCCGCCTGAAAGTTCGCTGTAATAAACAGCTTTTTTCAACAGGTGGACAGTATCGTCGGAAACGGTAACAGGCTTGCCGGCAGCTGCATTGATGCGTCCGACATCACTGGTGGGAATGGTTTTGCTGAATTTCTGTTCATAATCTGCACACAGGGCAAAGCAGGAATCTAATAATTCCGTGTCGTCTGTATCGTAGAGAGAAAGTGTGACGACTGTATTAAAGGCAAAGCCGGTTTTCGATATAGGAAGATGACTGCGCTGACAGCCGCTGCATAAAAGTGTAAATACAGACATCCATAATAAAAAGATATGAACTTTCATTTGATTTTTAAATGCTTTCATGGATTTATAGTATCACATTTTGCATTTGATTAGAATAGTCTGTCTGTAATTTGTGCAACAATATAGGAGCTTTAGAAGATGTCAATGAACAATCATCGTGATAATCAAAATGAATATAAAAAAATGGTTCGGATGTGCGTTTTGGCAGCATCGTTGGTTATGCTGCTTTTCCTGATGGCGTTATATATCAATACAAGACCTAAGAAGGATAAGGAGGTTCCTGTATTACAGAAGAACACTGAACAGACGGAGAAAACCACGGAAGAAACGGAGGAACTGGTCTTAGGGCAGAGTGATTTGACTTCAGATGATTTGGACTTCTGGGATATGTATGATGAGAAAGAAAAGGACAAAGCCGCCTCAGAGTCTGAACCAACAGCAGATAACAGCCCCGGCAGTTCCAGCAGTTCTGACGGCTCCGGCAGTTCCAGTAGTTCCAGCAGTTCCAGCAGTTCCAGCAGTTCCAGCAGTTCGAGTAGTTCCAGTAGTTCCAACAGTTCGAGCAGTTCCAGTAGTTCTTCTATGTCATCGGAGAAAAACAAGGAGACAAATTCTAAACTGGGGAGTGATGGGAAACATACATCGATTCTCAATGAAGACGGCAAGACGGAATGGGTCGAATTGAATGATGCACTTACACGCAATACTTATGATACGGAGGATGGCTTTGTACGGGATGGGGAGCTGATGAAGTATTATGAGAACGGGAAATTGGCCTCCACAGTTGGAATTGATGTGTCAAAATATCAGGGTGACATTGATTGGGCAAAGGTAAAGGCCGCGGGGATTCAGTTTGCGATGATTCGCATAGGCTCGCGGGGATATGGAACAGGGCAGTTGATTTTGGATGAGAACTGTGCAAAGAATATACAGGGGGCAATCAATAACGGCATCAAGGTTGGTGTGTACTTTTTCTCACAGGCGACCTCGACGGTTGAGGCTGTGGAAGAGGCAAATTTTGTAGTGGCGGCAATTATGAATTATAAAATTACTTATCCGGTCGTATGTGATATTGAAGAAGTCAAGAATGATACTGCTCGTACAGACAAGCTGACAAATGATGAAATCACACAGTATACAAAGGATTTCTGTGATACGGTAAAAGGGTATGGCTATAATCCGATGATCTATGCGGACAAGCGTTGTCTCTTGACCAGACTGGATCTGACGAAACTCACGGCATATGATATATGGCTGAATCAAAGTGCTGAAAAACCGGATTATCCATATGAATTTGATATGTGGCAATATTCACAGGTGGGCGTGGTAGATGGAATCAAAGGGGAAACGGATTTGAATATCAGTTTTGTCAATTATGAAGAGAAATAAAAGTTAACATAATGTTGCAAACTGAATAGGAAGACATGTAGACAATTTCCAGTGCTGCATGTCTTCCTATTCTATATTTAGGACATAATGAACGAAAATGATACAAAATATTGAACAAAAATAGACAAAGATACGAAAATGTAACAAAACGTAACATTTACGTAATACTTTATGGTAAACTGTGGTATACTGTACAAGAAGTGGCAAAGTAAAAAAGATTTACCAAAAGGAGTATCAGATCATGAAACGCATTTCAACATTCACATATGTGTATTGTGGAGTCATTATGGCGGCGGCAGTTGCCTTATGCATGGGTTTTTTCCATGAGGAGACGATTACTACGATTAAACGTACGACTGAGATTGTCAACAACGGTATTTTTATGACAGAAGAAATATTAGAGGCAACTTCTGCTGGCAGACTGGTGAAATCAGATGCAGAAGGAAGCATTACAAAAACAGAGAATGTAACAGCAGATGAAACGGCAAATCAAACAGCGGATACGATAAACGGAGCCTTAAAGCGCGACAGAGAGGATGATAGTATACAGCAACAGGCAGAAATGGTTCAGCCGGTTTTGCCCGTTGAGGAATACAAAGCACTTTGCAAAATTGTTCAGGCGGAAGCGGGTAATCAGGATGCGAGAGGAAAACAGCTCATTGCCAATGTAGTCTTGAACAGAGTGGCCAATGATCATTTTCCGGATACGGTCAGAGAGGTCATACATCAGGATAATGGCGGAATCACACAGTTTGCTCCAACAAAAAACGGAAGCTTTCGTTCTGCGGAAATTTCGATTGATACAATGGCGGCGGTTAACCGTGCGCTGGCAGGCGAAGACGTATCGGGTGGTGCCCTGTATTTCAAAGCCGGTTCGGAAACAAGCTGGGGTGGATTAACGTTTTTGTTTCAGCATGGAAATCATGTGTTTTTTATGTAAAAGCGGAAGAAAAGAAGAACATCTCATTGCGGTGAGGTGTTCTTCTTTATTACAATTGTAACAGCTTTTGGGGAAGCTTGATTTTTGAATAAAATTCAGCATAAGACGAAGGGGAAAGAGAGTCGATATAATTTGGCACGTGATTATGAGCCAGCCCAGCTTTTCGTAAATGATCAATGGCCTTGTTATAGGCGATGGCAGCCTGTACATCGGTTTCATAATATCCGATCACATAATTGTTTTCAATATGGATCGTAGCCTTGTGCAGAACCTTTCCTTTGCGTTCTATGCGGCTGACACCATGATATCGGTTAATGATTTCTATGTTTTCATATCGGTAGTCTGTCGGGTCATGGTTGATAAAACGGTAATCTCTGTCTCTTACGGCATAGGCTTTGATGCCGTATCTTCCGGCAATGCTGATCTGCATACCATAGTCCGCAACGAACAGATGGCCGCCGCGTATAGATATTTTATGCTCAGAGTAGTAGAACAAATCTTCGATATCAAATTTCAGAACCAGATCCCGATTTAAATAATATTCAAAGTAATGGCGCCGCAGATAGATGGGGTTCTTGATATAGACCTGATGATCTCTGAAGTTGATCAATGATATCCATTTGTCAAAGGCAAGAACACAGTCTTTATGATAATCTTCAGGAGTTTCAGTGGAAGCCAAAAGCTCTGCAGCACAGAGGTAGGCATGGTGAGCCGATGCTTCGGCCGGGTAGGAGCCAAGACTGATGTGTTTGCCACGGTATGTGATTGAGGAACGGTAATAAAGAGTACCGTTTTTTTTGCGGGCAGTATAGACGCCGGGTTTGGATGCCATGAAAAACCTCCTGCTGTGGCTTTAAAATTTGAAAGTCTCTTGCAGTACAAGGATAGTATAACACAGGCGGACAGAGAAATACTGTAGAAAATACACGCGTCGTTTTGTGAACTTTGCATGTTGACAAAGGATTGTCAAATTGATATATTTTAATAGCACACAAGATATAGATTAAAAACACGACGTACAGCACAAAATATAGTGATAAAATAGATAGATAATTTAGAAGGGGAGCAGGAGAGAATGAGCGAGAAATCGGAAAATGCTACAGTGGAAGGCGTAGACTATTCGCAGTTATATAAAACGCGAATGCCTGTCAAAATGATCAAAAAGGATGGCACCAGAGAAGAATTTAATGTTCAGAAGGTTGTTGATGCGGTTGGTAAATCAGCCTATCGTGCATTGACTAAGTTTACGGAGGAAGAAAAGAGATATATCTGTGAATGCGTTGTGCAGAGAGTAGATGAATTGGAACAGGATGAAATTCCGATTCCAATCATGCATAATATCGTAGAAAGTGCTCTGGAGGAAGTTAAGCCGATTGTGGCCAAAAGCTACAGGGATTATAGAAATTACAAGCAGGATTTTGTCAGAATGCTGGATGATGTCTATAAAAAAAGCCAGTCCATCATGTACATCGGTGACAAAGAAAATTCCAATACGGACAGTGCACTTGTGTCAACCAAGAGAAGTCTGATTTTCAACCAGTTGAATAAGGAATTGTACCAGAAATTCTTTATGACTACAGATGAAATACAGGCATGCAGAGACGGATACATTTATGTACACGATATGTCAGCAAGACGTGATACAATGAACTGCTGTCTGTTTGATGTACAGTCGGTACTGACCGGTGGCTTTGAAATGGGAAATCTCTGGTACAATGAGCCTAAGTCTCTGGACGTGGCTTTTGATGTGATCGGAGACATTGTTCTCTCTGCAGCAAGCCAGCAGTATGGCGGGTTTACCGTACCGAGTGCGGATCTGATTCTGGAGCCTTATGCAGAAAAATCTTATGCCAAATATGTAGACAAATATATCAAGATGGGTGTAGATCAGGAAACGGCAGAATCACAGGCCTATGCAGATGTGACCAAGGAATTTGAACAGGGCTATCAAGGCTGGGAATATAAGTTCAATACAGTTGCCTCCAGCCGCGGGGATTACCCGTTCATTACAGTGACAACGGGAACAGGTACCGGCAGATTTGCCAAGCTGGCAACCATCTGTATGCTGAATGTCAGAAGACGCGGACAGGGTAAGGCGGAATGCAGAAAACCGGTTCTATTTCCGAAGATCGTTTTTCTGTATGATGAGAATCTGCACGGACCGGGTAAGGCACTTGAGGATGTGTTTGAAGCAGGTGTCAAATGCTCCAGCAAGACAATGTATCCGGACTGGCTGAGTCTGACGGGAAAGGGCTACATAGCCAGCATGTACAAGCAGTATGGCAAGATTATCTCTCCGATGGGCTGCAGGGCCTTCCTTTCACCGTGGTATGAGAGGGGCGGCATGCATCCGGCAGATGATCAGGATGTTCCGGTATTTGTGGGACGCTTTAACATTGGCGCAGTATCACTGCATTTGCCGATGATCTTGGCAAAGGCAAGACATGAAAGCAAGGATTTCTATGAGGTGCTGGATTATTATCTGAATCTGATCCGCAGACTGCATATCAGAACCTATGCATATCTGGGAGAAATGCGCGCTTCAACGAATCCGCTGGCATATTGCGAGGGCGGCTTCCTTGGGGGTCATTTGAAGCTGTCAGACAAGATTAAGCCGTTGTTAAAATCGGCAACCGCATCCTTTGGTATTACTGCATTTAATGAACTGCAGCAGCTCTATAATGGAAAGTCATTGGTTGAGGATGGCGAATTTGCACTGGAAGTGCTTGAATATATCAATAAGAAGATTAATGAATTCAAAGAGGAGGATGGCAATCTGTATGCCATTTATGCTACCCCTGCAGAGAATCTCTGCGGTCTTCAGGTACAGCAGTTCAGAAAGAAATACGGTATCATTGAAAATGTGTCTGACAGGGAATATGTGAGCAACGGCTTCCACTGTCATGTGACGGAGAGCATCACGCCGATTCAGAAGCAGGATTTGGAGTACCGTTTTTGGGAGTTGTCAAATGGCGGGAAGATACAGTATGTGAAATATCCGATTGATTACAACATTGAGGCAATCAAAACATTGATTCGTCGTGCGATGGATATGGGATTTTATGAAGGAGTCAACATGTCACTGGCTTATTGTGATGACTGTGGACATCAGGAACTGGAAATGGACGTTTGTCCGAAATGCGGCAGCAAAAATCTGACGAAAATCGATCGTATGAATGGCTATCTGTCTTATTCGCGTGTACATGGGGATACTCGGTTGAACGATGCGAAGATGGCAGAAATTGCAGAACGAAAATCAATGTAGGGGAGGCAGTGTATTTTGCGTTATCATAACATTACAAAGGACGATATGTTGAACGGAGATGGGCTGAGAGTTGTATTATGGGTAGCGGGCTGCTCTCACTGCTGCAAGGAATGCCAGAATCCGATGACATGGGATCCGGACGGAGGATTGCTGTTTGATGAGACCGCTAAGGCGGAGCTGTTTGCAGAACTGGAAAAGGACTATATATCGGGATTGACCCTGAGCGGCGGAGATCCGCTGCATGCAGCAAACCGTATGGATATCAGAAGTCTCGTGACAGAGGTGAAGGAAAAATATCCGAACAAGACAATTTGGATGTATACGGGTGATACCTGGGAAAATGTTATGCATTATCCGGCAATGAAATATATTGATGTGCTTGTGGACGGTGAGTTTCAGATTGAACGGCGTGATGTGACACTCAGATGGAAGGGAAGCAGCAATCAAAGAGTCATAGACGTACAGAAGTCTTTGAAGGAAAATGCAGCGCTGGGAGAACCAGTCATATATTGTGATGATTATTACCGGTGATCTGAGCCGACGCTAAAAGGAACGGCACAAATGAACAGGAAGATGAGGAGACATAAGAGATGAGGAGAGTTGCCAGATTTCACAAAGTAAGTCTTGAGCAGTTCACGAAGGATTGGGAAGACAGTTTTGGAGCAATATCAGAGGAGGAAATCATGCAGATCTATGAGAGCGTTATGCTGCCCAGACGTGCTACGTCCGGTTCTGCAGGGTATGATTTCTTTAGCCCGGTTGGCTTCTCACTGCTTCCGGGCGAGACCATTAAGATTCCGACGGGCATCAGAGTAGAAATGGAAGAAGACTGGGTGTTAAAATGCTATCCGCGGAGCGGACTGGGCTTCAAATACAGACTGCAGTTAAATAATACAGTCGGAATCATTGACAGTGATTATTTCTATTCCGATAATGAAGGTCATATTTTTTCAAAGATTACAAATGATTCTAATGAAGGTCGCAATGTGGAAATAGAAGCAGGCGATGGCTTTATGCAGGGCATTTTTGTGGAATACGGAATTACAGTGGATGATGATGTGACGGAGGTGCGGAACGGCGGATTTGGGAGCACTTCCCACTGACAAAAAGAATTAGGAACAATGTATAAATCCCTTCGGTTTCTGAGAGACTATGATTTGTAGTGAGTAGGAAATCGGAGGATTTTTTATGAACATTACCATTCAAGAGGCATGTGAAACAGCAAAAAGACAGGAAAAACTCGGAAATGACATCAATGGAACCATCGGCTGGTTTAATGAGAGACTGTGTGTGAAAGAAAATTTTGATGTAGTGTACAGAGTTATTAAAATTGGCGGCAGACAAGCATGCTTCTATTATATAGACGGTTTTTGCAAGGATGAACTGATGCAGAAGCTGCTGCAGTATTTCTATTCCATCACGCCGGAGGACATGCCGGAAAATGCCTATGAGATGTGTAAGCAATCTATGCCGTACGTTGAGGTGGACATGCAGGATGACAAGGAGCAGATTCTGCAGTTTGTTTTGTCCGGCGTATTGGCGTTGTTCATAGATGGTTATGACAGATGTCTTTTAATCGACTGCAGAACCTATCCGGCGAGAAGTGTGACAGAGCCGGAAAAGGACAAAACGATGCGTGGCGCCAAGGATGGATTTGTTGAGACTCTTGTGTTCAATACAGCCTTGATCAGACGCCGTATCAGAGATACGAAGCTGTGTATGAAGATGATGAATGCAGGAGAGGCATCACGTACCGATATTGTATTATGCTATATGGCGGATCGCGTAGATCAGACTTTTCTTAAAAAAATCGTGACTCGAATTAATGAGATTAAAGTAGATGCTCTGACCATGAGCCAAGAGAGTCTGGCAGAATGCCTGTACGATCGGAAGTGGTATAATCCGTTTCCAAAATTCAAGTATACAGAGCGTCCGGATACGGCATCGGCCCAGGTATTGGAAGGCGATATTGTCATATTGGTGGATAATTCGCCGCAGGCAATGATCATACCGACCTCGGTGTTTGATATCATAGAAGAAGCTGATGATTATTATTTCCCACCGATTACGGGAACCTACCTTCGCCTCTCACGTCTTTTGATCGCATTGCTGACATTTTTCCTGACACCGACCTTTTTGCTGTTCATGATGTATCCACAGTGGCTTCCGGGAGGATTGCTGTTCATACAGGTCAAAGAGACGGTCAATGTGCCGCTTATCTGGCAGTTTCTGATGCTCGAACTGGCCATTGACGGACTGCGTCTTGCGGCAGTTAATACGCCGAATATGCTGAGCACGCCACTGAGTGTTATGGCGGCACTGGTATTAGGCGAATTTTCTGTGAAATCCGGCTGGTTCAATGCAGAAGTGATGCTGTATATGGCTTTTGTTGCCGTGGCAAACTATACGCAGGCAAATTATGAACTTGGCTATGCACTAAAATTCATGAGGATGCTGACATTGATTGCGACTGCACTCTTTGGCGTGTTTGGATATGCAGCGGGAGTCATATTCTGTGCAGTGGCTGTTGTGTCCAATAGGACGGTTTCTGACAAGTCTTACATCTATCCGCTGATTCCGTTCAGCTTTAAGGCATTGTGCAGACGGCTGTTCCGTATGCGTATGGCAGGCGCTAATGATGGAAAATCAAAAACGCTGTAAATAATCTGAAGAATATGTGTTTTTATTTGAAAAAGAGGATAAAAGATGTTACTATATTAAAAGATATATGATGTCCAATGGATATCATATCATGATAAGGCATGGGAGAGAGAATATGAGCGAGTTTAAAATCAGTGTTTGTTCTACAGCGGATCTGCCGGAAAGCTATATTAAAGAAAATGATCTGGGCGTAGTCGGTTTGTCATATATGTTTGAGGATGGCGAAGTGCATAAACGCGGCAATGATCTGCCTGAACCCGTATTTTACAGCAAAATGCGTTCGGGAATGATGCCGACGACTTCACAGATTAATCCGGAGGAGGCCAGAGCCGCCTTTGAGGAATACTTGGAGACGACCAATGAAATACTGCAGATTGCATTTTCTTCAGGGCTCAGCGGCAGCTACAACAGTCTGAGAATTGCGGCAGAGGAACTGATGGAAGAACGAGAGGATATCAAGATCATTGTTGTGGATACACTGGCGGCTTCTCTCGGAGAGGGATTGCTGGTGCACAAGGCAGTTCAGCTCAAGAAACAGGGAAAGAGCATTGAAGAGGTCGCAGAGTGGTTAGAGGAGCATAAGCTGAATCTGGTGCACATGTTTACGGTAGATGATTTGTTCCATCTGTACAGAGGAGGCCGTGTCAGCAAGGCAACGGCAATTTTGGGAACCATGGTCAATATCAAGCCAATTCTGCATGTGGATAATGAGGGACATCTGATTGCACTTTCAAAGGTGCGCGGAAGAAAGAAATCCCTGAATACGCTTGTGGATTGCATGGAAGACAGAATGGGAAGCTTTCGCGATCAGAATGATATCTTCTTTGTCAGTCACGGAGATTCGCTGGAGGATGCAGAATATGTTGCAGAGGAGGTCAAGAGGAGATTCGGCATTGAAAGCTATCTGATCAATTATGTATCTCCGACCATTGGAGCACATTCCGGCCCGGGTACTATTGCACTGTTTTTCTTGGGAGATAAACGATGAATATATTATTTTTTCTGACTCCGAAGAGCGAGATAGAGTTTGCATACAGCGACAGTACGCTCGGAGAGGTCATAGATGTTTTGGAACGCAGTACATATACCGCCATCCCGATGATCAACCGCAAGGGGGAATACAAGGGAACAGTGTCAGAGGGAGATATTCTCTGGACTCTGAAAAACGAGGCAGACTATCATGCAGGTACCTTGATGGATATGAAAGTATCCAGAATCGAGCGAGGACAGAAGAATGAGCCGGTCAAGGTCAATGCCAAGGTGCAGGATATGTTCAGCAGAGCGATGAATCAGAACTTCGTACCGGTGATTGACGACGATGATGTTTTTATCGGTATTGTAAAGAGAAAGGATATTCTGCAATATTATTTTGAACAGGAAGGCAAGAAAAAGTAAATACAAGGGGGATTCATGAAGATGAACGAGAAAATGAAGATCAACAAGACGTTGCTTGCCGGTTGGGGTACGGTTGAACTGGTGCTGTTACTTGCCTATACGTTAGAGTTCGTCAAGGGTGAGCGAACACTTGGCTACTTTATTACGTTTATCCTGTTTGGAGGGGTTCCGTATCTGCTGGCCCAGCTTCTTTACCGGAGTGATCGAGAGAACTCCGCGGTTAAATATGTTGTGGCATACGGCTATGCAGCCTTTTATCTGTTTGTGCTGCTGACGGGCGATACGGTTTTGGTATTTACTTATGTGCTCCCTATTTTGTCATTGCTGATGCTGTGCAATGAGGTGAAGCTTCTCGTTGGATTTGCGGCAACCTCCGTTGTCGGAAATATCATCAGCATTGTATATCATGTTGTAGTGGACGGAATGACAAGTGCGGATGACATTGCAGATTATGAAATTCAGATAGCGGCAACTCTGATGTGTATGGTGCTGACAATTGTGGCGACCAAGGTGTCCTCGGATATCAACCGGCATAAGCTGGAGAGAATCAGGGAACGTGAGGAGAAGCAGCAGGAAATGCTGGAAGCGATCCAGTCATTTACAAAGAATATTAATATACATACTCATGAAATCACAGGAAGTATGGGGCAGATTACGGAATCTGCAATTACAACGACTTCTTCTATGCAGGAGGTTGCCTCCAGTTCAGCTCAGACAGCTGATTCCATACAGGAGCAGCTTACGAGAACGAGTGAGATACAGGAGCATATTGAATCAGCGGTTGCATTGGCGGCAAGCATATTGGAACTGGCACAGCAGACAGCAGATACAGTCAGTGCCGGTATCAACAATATGGATGAATTGGATGCCGGAGCAGAAACGACACGCGAGAACAGTATGATTGTTTCTGAAAAGGCTGAGAAGCTTCAGGAAAGCACGGCGCAGGCAATTGATATCATATCCATTATTCATGGAATTGCAAATCAAACCAATCTTTTGGCGCTGAATGCTTCTATTGAAGCAGCCAGAGCCGGTGATGCGGGACGCGGATTTGCAGTCGTGGCAGATGAAATTAACGGTCTGGCAAATCAGACGAAGGATGCAACGGAGAATATCAGAGTATTGATTGATGAACTGCGGGTTGAGGTGACTTCGGTCGCAACAGCGATTGAGGAAATGACGCAGATCAGCCAGCGCCAGAACGAGATGATTGCAGAGGTCGGAAAGAACTTCAATGATATAAAAGATACAGTGGAAAGTGTTTCGGAGAGAGCCAAGGTGCAGGAAAGCCAAATGACGGAGATCAATGATGCAAATGCCCGTATTGTGGAGAGCATTCATACGATTTCGGCAATTAGCGAGGAAGTGACGGCGGGAAGCCAGCAGACGCTTGACGTAACGGAGAAGAACCGCAGTGTAACGGAGGAAGTAAACGGTGCCATTCAGGCATTGAAATCCGAGATGGAGCAGTTATCAAAGATGCAGTAATGAAATAAATGCTATCAAAAGCAGTAAGGAATTATGAAAATATGAGCAACATGAGAGGTTTGGATACACAGGTCAGAAAGTATAGAAGACAGATATTCAAGGAAATAGCCAACCTGGCATACACATCTAAGAACATCATTGATGATATCGAAGCGTTACCCTATAAAATTGTTCAAGCAGATGAGCCTGAATTTTGGGAAAACATCTATCGCGAGAGGGCAGTTGCACGAGAGCACTGCCGTCTTGCAATGGGTATGTCATTACGCCCCGAAAATCAGCCGGTGCATGTATCTCAGGGTGTGGAGGAAAGCAATATTGCGGAAAAGTATTACGAACCGCCTTTGATGCAGGTTATCCCTTCAGCGTGTAATGCATGTCCGTTGAACGAATATTCTGTTACGGCGCATTGCATGGGATGTGTTGCAAGACCATGCAAAGAGGTATGTCCTAAGGATGCCATTTATTTTGAAAATGGAAGATCTCACATTGATCAGAATAAATGCATCAAATGTGGAAAATGCAAGGCTGTTTGTCCTTATGATGCCATTACACATCGTGTGCGGCCGTGTATGGATGCATGCGGGGTCAATGCAATTGAAAGCGATGCATATGGCAGGGCATCCATTAATCCGGACAAATGTGTTTCCTGCGGTATGTGTATGGTAAGCTGTCCGTTTGGGGCAATTGCGGATAAATCACAGATTTTCCAATTGATTCGTGCAATGCAGTCCGGTCAGAAGGTGGTGGCAGAAATTGCACCCGCCTTTGTTGGACAATTTGGTGACCAGGTCACGCCGCAGATGTTAAAAAGTGCACTGAAAGAACTGGGTTTTGCAGAGGTGTACGAGACTGCAATCGGTGCAGACGTTGGCGCACTGGCAGAAGCAAAGCACTATGTAGAGAAAGTTACGACAGGAGAACTGCCGTTTCTGCTGACATCCTGCTGTCCTTCGTGGGCGATGATGGCAAAGAATTTATTCCCTGAAACGATTGACTCGATATCGAGGGAGCTGACTCCCATGGTTGCAACCGCCAGACACATCAAGGAACAGCATCCGGATGCGCATGTGGTATTTATCGGCCCGTGTGCGGCGAAAAAGCTGGAAGCGAGTAGAAAAACGGTTCGTTCGGATGTGGATTTTGTCATTACCTTTGAAGAACTGGCAGGAATGTTTGATGCAAAGGGCTTACTTCAGGAGCCGCTTGCGGGTGAAGAAATCGAGGATGCAACGGGAGCAGGAAGAGGCTATGGTGTAGCCGGCGGAGTTGCACAGGCAATCAAGGATTGTATTACGGAATACTATCCGGAGACAGAGGTGCATGTGGAGCATGCAGAAGGACTTTCGGATTGTAAGAAGATGCTGATGCTTGCCAAAGCGGGCAGGAAGAACGGCTGTCTGATTGAGGGTATGGCATGTCCAGGCGGATGCGTTGCGGGAGCAGGCACCAATATTCCGATTGCAGAGGCAACCAAGAAAGTAATGGCCTTTAAGGAAGAAGCGAAAGAAAAGATACCGGAGGAAGAAAAATGAAAAAGATCAGAACACGTTTTGCACCAAGTCCGACTGGAAGGATGCATGTAGGAAATCTGCGGACGGCTTTGTATGCATATTTGATTACAAAGCATGAAGGTGGAGATTTTATCTTGAGAATAGAGGATACTGATCAGGAACGACTGGTTGAGGGTGCTGTGGATATTATATACAGAACTTTGCAGAAGACAGGACTGATTCACGATGAGGGACCTGATAAGGATGGCGGTGTTGGTCCGTATGTACAGAGCGAACGGCAGGCTACCGGTATTTATATGGAATATGCCAAACAGCTGATTGACAAGGGGGAAGCCTATTATTGCTTCTGCGATAAAGAAAGACTTGCTTCGCTGACACAGATCGTTGAGGGAAAGGAAATCAATGTGTACGATAAGCATTGTCTTGGTCTTTCCAAGGAAGAAGTGGAAAAGAACCTCGCTGCCGGTCTGCCTTTTGTCATTCGACAGAACAATCATCCGGAGGGAACTACAACCTTTCATGACGAAATCTACGGAGATATTGAAGTTGACAATGCAGAACTGGATGATATGATTTTGATCAAATCAGACGGTTATCCAACCTATAACTTTGCCAATGTTGTAGATGATCATTTGATGGGAATTACGCATGTAGTCAGAGGAAATGAGTATTTATCCTCGTCACCTAAATACAATCGACTTTATGAAGCTTTCGGCTGGGAGGTGCCGGTTTATGTGCACTGCCCGCTGATTACGGATGAGGAGCATCATAAGCTGTCTAAACGTTCCGGGCATTCCTCTTATGAGGATTTGATCGATCAGGGCTTTTTGTCTGAGGCAGTCGTGAATTTTGTGGCATTGCTCGGCTGGAGTCCGGAGGACAACCAGGAGATCATGAGTCTGCAGGAGCTGATTGAGAAGTTTGATTATCGGCATATGAGCAAATCTCCCGCAGTATTTGACTACACAAAGTTAAAGTGGATGAACGGCGAATATATGAAGGCGATGGATGCTGCTCTTTTTTATGAAAAGGCGCTGCCTTATATGAAGGAGATAATTCATAAAGATTTAGATTTAAAAAAGATTGCTGGTCTGGTACAAACCAGAATTGAAGTTTTTCCGGATATTCGGGAGCACATTGATTTCTTTGAGGAATTGCCGGTATATGATAAAGCGATGTATACGCATAAAAAGATGAAGACAGATGAAACGACAGCTTTAGAGGTTTTGAAAGAACTGCTTCCGCTTTTTGAGGCACAGGAGGATTACAGTAATGATGCCTTATATCAGACACTCACAGCATATGTCGGACAGAAGGGCTGTAAAAACGGTTATGCAATGTGGCCGGTAAGAACGGCAGTGTCCGGTAAGCAGATGACTCCGGGCGGCGCAACGGAAATCATGGAGATTCTCGGAAAAGAAGAATCTTTACAGAGAATCAGAGCAGGAATCCGGTTATTGGAGCAATAGGAGAATGAATGAGCATTTTAGATGCCAATGATGCACAGGTCAGTGCAATTACACATGTGTCCGGCCCCATGCTTGTCATAGCAGGGCCGGGCTCAGGTAAGACCTATGTGGTCACAGAAAGAATACGCTATCTGATCGAAGAGGCAGGAGTGCCTCCGCATGAAATTTTAGTCATCACATTTTCGGCTGCTGCTGCAAGGGAGATGCAGGAGCGGTATCAGCAGCGGTGCGACAGGACATATGCACCGGTACAGTTCGGAACTTTTCATGCAGTCTTTTTTCACATCTTGCAGCATACTTATCAATATCGTTCTCAGAATATTTTACGAAATGAGGACAGAATCCGTTATTTCAGGGAGATCATCGAGGAAAATCAATACAGAGTCACGAATGAATCAGAATGGATGCAGGAGATGGCTGCTTACATATCAAGACGAAAGAGCAGGCTGGAGTTAACAGTCGAAGCAGATACAGCAGATGAGGTACAGGAGCAGGTGTTTCGGGCTTATCAGCAAAAATGTGAAGCAGAGAGGCAGTTGGATTTTGATGATATGCTGCTGCAATGCTACAGACTATTATGCTCCAGGCCGGAGGTACTGCAGGAATGGAGACAGCTATATCGATATATTATGGTAGATGAATTTCAGGATATCAACAGGCTGCAATATGAGATTATCAGACTGCTTGCAGGTGAAACGGCTAATTTGTTTGCTGTAGGAGATGATGACCAGTCTATCTATGGCTTTCGTGGTGCACGGCCGGAGATGATGCAGAGTCTGCTTACGGATTATCCTAATACACAACGGGTGACATTGAACAAAAACTATCGTTCGACAGAACAGATTGTCAATGCTTCGGAACGCTTGATTAGAAACAACCGGATTCGTTTTGAAAAGCATATGAAAGCGGTTTATACGGGTGGTGAAGCAGTATGCATCCGACAGTTTCAAAACCAATCAGAGGAATTGGACGCAGTGATACAGGAAATACAGCGATTGTCAGAACAGTTTGCTTATGAGGATATGGCTGTACTGTATCGTACGGGAATCGCAGGCGGCAGACTTGCGGAACGTATGCTGCTTGCGTCTATACCGTTTCAGGCAAAGGAACGGCTGTCGGATTTCTATTGTCATTCGGTCGCAAGGGATATGATGGCCTACGCTGCATTGGCGACAGGTGACAGAAGCCGCAGAAACTTTTTTCAAATCATGAACAAGCCCAAAAGGTATCTGAGCAGAGCGGCAGTCAAAGGAGAAACGGTTGATTTCGGAGAACTTCTGGAATATTACAGAGATAAGGCCTATATGACGGAGGCACTTTTGAAATTAAAATATGATTTGCGGTTGATGCGGGAGATGGAGCCGTACAGTCTGCTGACCTATATTGCAAAGGGCATCGGATATGAACGTTATCTGTCTGCTTATGCGGAGGAACGGAAGCTTTCTGCCGAAAACCTGACCGGAGTATTCGAGGAACTGAAAGAGCGTGCTGCTGCTTTTCACACAGTTCCGGAGTGGCTTGCACATATTGAGCACTATGAAGAACAGCTCAAGCGTGGACATGGGCAGGAGAAGACACAGGGAGTTACCCTGTCTACCATACATGCGGCGAAAGGACTGGAGTACAGTGCTGTATGGATACCGGATGTGTATGAAGGAAATCTTCCACATGTCAGGGCAGCAACAAAGGCAGCCATGGAAGAAGAACGCAGGATATTCTATGTGGCTATGACCAGAGCAAAGCAACGTCTGTACTTGTTCTATCCGGAAAAGGAACGTGAGAAAAGCGTGAAATGTTCACGCTTTCTTACGGAACTCAGGCAAAAGCAGCCATCGCTTTTCCGAAGGGCATGACATTGACATATTTTTGACGATTCTATATAATGGAATGAGAATGTAGTGAGGAGGAATCAATCTTGGAGGATAAAGAGATTTCCGGAGCAGTGATTGCGAGACTGCCCAGATATTTTAGATATTTAGGAGAATTAAAGGACAGCGGGACGGAGAGAATATCTTCGCAGGAACTGAGCGAGCGAATGAAGGTCACTGCATCACAGATCAGGCAGGACTTGAATAATTTTGGCGGGTTTGGACAGCAGGGATATGGATACAACGTCAAGTTCCTGTATGAAGAAATCGGGAAGATACTTGGATTGGATCAAAAGCACAACCTCATACTGATCGGTGCCGGCAATCTGGGACAGGCACTTGCAAATTACGTGAATTTTGAAAAGCGCGGCTTTATGATTAAGGGTATTTTTGATGCCAACGAGAAGCTGTGCGGCAAGATCATAAGAGATATTCCGATACGTCCCATGAATGAAATCAAGGAATGTATGGAAGCATATGATATTGACATAGCTGTATTGACCATTCCAAAGACGGAAGCAGTCAAGGTGGCAGAAATTCTTGTTTCATATGGTATCAGAGCAATCTGGAATTTTGCACATGTGGATTTGAATGTACCGGAGGAAGTTATGGTAGAGAATGTTCATTTGTCGGAGAGCTTGATGAAGCTATCCTATAACCTGAATAGATATCAGGAAGAACACAAAGAGAACCAATAAGGCGGTGACGGCGGCATGCCATTCTCAGAAGAAAAATTTTCACAGGTTGTTCAGACAAAAAAAATACCGGTGCTGACGCTGGACAATAAATGGCATCAGCTTTTTACCCAGACGGGTATCACCAAGGAAATCCAACAACTGGAGAAGCGGTTGAACGACCTGCTTAAAAAGCAGGGAAAGATGACGACGGAAATGAAGGATCTGAAGAAGATCAAGAATAACCTGATGTCTGAAATCATGGATTCCTCTGAGGCCATTGAGAAGGGCTCCATTGATAAGAAAACAGAGAAGAAGCTGGATGATAATAAACGTCTGATCAATGAAATAAATGAGAAGATGGAAAAGAATGAGGATGACCTGTATGATATTCCTAAACAGATCGATGTGGTCAACCGGGAGCTGATGCTGCGGACAATGGAGGTCTGCTATATGAAGCTGCATTCTAATTCAGACAGCATTGAGGAAATTGCCCGCTGGATCAAGAACATCCGGATAGAATTGAAAAAGAATATCATCCGTAAGCAGGAACAGGAACAGAACAATTTGGAACTATATGCATATATGCATGATATATTCGGAGCAGAAGTGATGGAATTATTTGATATGAAATATAATCCTTTGCAAAAGAAAGAGACAGAGGATGCTATTAAGAAGGAAAATGATGCCTTAAAGAAAAGTAAGGAATCAGACGAAAAGGAATTGCAATGAAAAGAATCGTGACAAGGGAAGAAATGAGACAATCTGAGCAGTGCGCCATTCAGGAGCATTTCATTTCTTCTCTTATTTTAATGGAAAGAGCGGCGCTGACTGTCTGTGAGGTACTTCATGGGGAATGTCTTTTATCGGGCAGGATCTTGGTGGTGTGCGGAATCGGAAACAATGGCGGTGACGGCTTGGCGATTGCGAGAATTTTGTATGAACGCGGTTATGAAGCAGACGTTGTGCTTCTGGGAGATCGGAGCAGATGTACAGTAGAGACACAGCAGCAGTTAAAATGTCTGCAAAGCTATGGAGTTGCCGTATATGACCAAATCCCGCAACGGGCATATACTGTTATTATAGATGCGATCTTCGGCATTGGATTGACGCGGGATATCGGCGGGGTGTATTATGAAACAATCGACAGGCTCAACGGGATGCCGGGCACAAAGCTGGCCGTAGACATACCGAGCGGTCTGGATGCAGATACAGGTGCTGTCAGAGGAATTGTCTTTCGGGCAGATATCACGGTTACCTTTGCATATGCCAAGCTGGGAATGTACAGATACCCGGGAACCTTTAGCTGCGGCAGAATCTGCGTCCGGGACATCGGAATCAAACAGGGAATGCTGCCGGAGCCTGCAGTTATGATGTATGAAGACAGAGACAGGATCTTGCCGGAACGAATACAGCCGTCGCATAAGGGTACCTATGGAAAGGTACTGCTGGCCGCTGGCAGTGATGCCATATGCGGAGCTGCTGTGCTGTCTGCGGAAGCTGCTTTACGTACCGGTGCCGGTATGGTAAAGATAGTAACATCTGTGCGGAATAGAGAGACATTGATGAAAAGGCTGCCGGAGTCAATGCTGTTGCTGTATGATGCACACTCAATGGAAGATGAGGCATATAGAACAGAACTGTTGAAGGCATTGGAATGGGCCGATGTGATCGGCATTGGACCCGGCTTGTCGGAAGCAGAGCCGGCCGGAAGGCTGTTGGAGTTTATTCTTGCAAATACAGAAAAACCATTGGTACTGGATGCCGATGCACTGAATATACTGGCAGAAAAGCAGACAATGTGGAGGCAAAACAACGAAGTGATACTGACCCCGCATGTGAAGGAAATGGAAAGATTATGTGGAAAACCTGCTTCAGAAATTGCAGGTGATCCGTTTGAAACCGCAAGAAATTATGCGGCAGAGCATCATGCAGTATGTGTTCTCAAGGATGCCAGAACTGTAACGGCAGAACCGGGCGGAAACTGTTTTCTGAACATTGCCGGAAACAGTGGAATGGCAACCGCCGGTTCCGGAGATGTATTGACTGGAATCATCTGTGCCCTGAAGGCACAGGGTATGCCGGCGTATGAGGCTGCCTCAGCCGGGGTATATCTGCATGCACTGGCGGGAGACAGAGCGGCAGCCGAAAAAAGTGAGTATGGCATGATTGCTTCAGATATGATTATGAAATTGACAGATATAGAATCGGAGTTGATGAACAGATGAAGAAAAAATATGAAAGAGTATGTGCGAAGGTCAATCTGGATGCTATCATAGAAAATATGAGAAATATGCATCAGCTTTTATCGGATTCCACCCGAATGATTGCCGTCATTAAAACGGACGGTTATGGGCATGGAGCACTGGCAATCGCCCGGGAACTGGAACAGGAAGCGTATGTCTTCGGATATGCAGTTGCAACAGCCGAGGAAGCAGTGGCACTGCGCAGAAATGATATTCAAAAGCCGATCGTGATTTTGGGCTATACTTTTCCGGAAACCTATGATGATCTCGTCAGATATGATATCAGACCGACTGTATTTAAAGAAGAGACGGCAAAACAGTTGTCAGAAAGTGCTGTAAAAGCAAAGCATAAAATTAAGATTCATATTAAAATCGATACGGGCATGTCGCGTATTGGTTTTCGACCGAATGAAGAAACGATGGAAACGATCCAGAGGATTTTATGCCTGCCGATGTTGGAGGCTGAAGGAATCTTTACTCATTTTGCAAAGGCGGATTATCAGGATAAGACATCTGTCAGACAGCAGCTGGAAATCTTTAAAAGCTTTGTGGAACGGCTGGAGCAAAAAACAGGGTATCGTTTTCCAATCAGAGATTGTGCAAACAGTGCAGCAATTATGGAACTGCAGGAATCTTGTGATGAATGGGATCTGGTAAGGGCAGGCATATCCATGTATGGGCTGTGGCCTTCCGAGGAAATCAGGAAGGATGGCATTTCCTTGAAACCGGCTTTGGAACTGAAAAGTCATATTGTCTATCTCAAGGAAATAGGAGCGGGTGAGCAGGTCAGCTATGGAGGAACCTATACGGCGGAGCGCAGAACACGTCTTGCTACGATACCGGTGGGTTATGGAGACGGATATCCGAGAACGCTGTCCAATATCGGAGAAGTTTTGATTCACGGGAAACGTGCACGAATCTGCGGACGTGTGTGCATGGATCAGTTTATGGTGGATGTGACAGACATTCCGGAAGCAGAAGAATATGATGAGGTGACCTTGATCGGAAGTGACGGCGCGAATGTGATTTCTGCTGAAGAACTGGGAGAACGTTCCGGAAGGTTTAACTATGAACTGCTGTGTGATTTAAATAAGCGTATACCGCGGGTTTACTATAAAAACAATGCAGTTATCGATATCATGGACTATTTTGCAGAAACAGAGCAGCATTGATTAGGATGGCGTTTGTTGGCAATACTATACATCAGATAATAAATGAAGGGTGTGTATGGTATTATGATAATCAAACGTGGAGATATCTATTATGCTGATTTAAGACCGGTCATTGGCTCGGAACAGGGCGGAATACGACCGGTGCTGATTATACAGAATGATGTTGGAAATAAACATAGTCCGACCGTCATCTGTGCGGCCATTACTTCAAAGATGAACAAGGCAAAGCTGCCGACGCATATTGAATTGTCAGCCGAGAAGTATGATATGGTCAAAGATTCCGTTATTTTATTAGAGCAGCTTCGGACAATAGACAAACTAAGACTTAAAGACAGAGTGTGCTGTCTGGATGCGGCAATGATGAGAAGAGTAGATGATGCAATCCGCATCAGTTTAGAACTCATTACATAAGGAGGAAGCGTTTTTATGAACGATACAAGTTACGGGATGATCCTATTGATTTTCTTGCTGGTACTTGTAGTTATTTCGTTGATATACGGACTGGGAGAGGCAATCAGAGCTATGCGGGAGCATACATCTGAAAAATTTCTAAAGACACTATTCGTGGAGGCCTTTGCGTATTTGCTTATGCCATATCGCTATATTGCTGTTTCTTTGGGAAAGTGGCTGGCCGGTCTTTTCGGCTTTCATACCAAAAGTGATGTGGAGGACGTGACCGAGGAAGAGATTATTTCCATGGTCAATGAGGGTCATGAACAGGGAGTGCTGCAGGCCAGTGAAGCCGAGATGATCACCAATATATTTGAACTGGATGACAAGGAAGCCAAGGACATTATGACGCATCGCAAGAACATATTGGCAGTGGATGGGGACGAGACGCTGGAAAATGCCGTGCGGTTCATGCTGGAGGAAAGAAACAGCAGGTATCCTGTTTATGAAGAAAATATAGATAATATTCTGGGTATCCTGCATATTAAGGATGCATTGCGGCATTATGAAGATGAGACGCTGCGGCAGACACCCATCAAGGAGTTTTCAGATATGCTGATGGAGGCAAGATTCATACCGGAGACGAGAAATATTGATTCTTTGTTCCGGACGATGCAGTCTGAGAAGATACATATGGTGATTGTAGTAGATGAATATGGACAGACTGAGGGCTTAATTGCCATGGAGGATATTCTTGAGGAAATTGTAGGAAATATCATGGATGAGTATGATGAGGAAGAAGAACACATTAAGGAAAACGAAGATAATACTTATATCATGGAGGGTATGACGACGCTTGAGGAGGTGGAGGATCTTCTGAAAATAGAGTTTGAGGATGAGGACTTTGATACTTTGAATGGTTTTCTGATAGAAAAGCTGGGGCGGATTCCTGAGGATGACGAACAATTTGAGACGGACTATCAGGGGTATCATTTTAAGATTGTTGCAGTTGAAAATAAGATGATTACTTCGGTTCTTGTAACCCGATCGCAGCCGGACGAGACGGAGTCAGAAAATATCAATGACACTGATACAGCGGGACAGACCTCCGCAGAACGGCCGCCTGACGGAAAAGAGGTTGAAACAGACGATAAATGATGTTACAATAGCACGTAGAAAAAAGAGAGGTTGGTACATATGTCAG
>CAZABT010000014.1:34058-37640 GCA_964483395.1 uncultured Lachnospiraceae bacterium | reverse complement strand
AACTGAAAAAAGTCAAGGGTTTGGGCGAAGTGAAATGCCAGAAATATGGAAATGAGATTATTAAGATATGTGATCGGTATAGATGATATTAGTACGCGAATGATAAGGGAGAAAAGTTTTGGATAATCATAAGTTTCTTGTAATGAAAAATAAGGAAGAATGTACAAGTGACCTAGAATACTGTATAAAAGAGGGCAATTATTACCTCCTAAAATATAGTGGTAATGATACAATCTATAATACATATAAAGATAAAGTGATTTTTAGAACAAATCCAAAATTATACAAACCTGAAGACGTCAGGATTACCTATAATGAAGAAGTGTTATATGGTATGGAAGTTGTTTTGGATTTTGATGATTATGTGAGAGTTGTATATAACAATGGATACACAAAATTATTTAATAGAAGTGAAATTGAAATGATCAAAACGATTTTTATGTCTAAGGATGAGAAGTCTGTTTTTAATTATTTTCGTAAGATAGCTGATAAAATAAGAATCAAGAATGCCGAGGATAGAAGCATATTAACAACTCAGTATAGCAAAATATCTGCTATAGGGGCAGATACTGTACTGGCAACTTATTTGTGTCCCGAAGGGAAACGAATAGAAAAGAAGTATGAGAAGGTACTCTTCTATCCATTTGGCTTTAATTTATCTCAAATGGCTGCTGTAGAGCGTGCAATGAAGAATCGAATCAGTATTATTGAAGGACCTCCCGGAACAGGAAAGACACAGACAATACTTAATATCATTGCAAATATTGTTATGAATAATCAAACTGTAGCAGTAGTATCAAATAATAATAATGCCACGGATAATGTTCTGGAGAAACTGGAAAAGAATGAGTTTGGATTTATCGCTGCAAGATTAGGAAGAAGCGAATACAAAGATAAGTTCATAGTGGAGGGACAGAAAGATTATCCGGATTTTCACAGCTGGAAGATGGATTGTGCTGAAGCAGGGCAGACAGAACGGGTAATCAATATTATTCAGAATGATATAAGAGAATCTTTGAAAGATAGAAATATTTTATCAAAATTAAAGCAAAGACTATCAGATTTAGAGATAGAAAAGCGATATTTTAATGAATATTTTGAAGAGGTAAATATTTCACTTATTTCCTTAAAAGAAGGTCGAGAACTTAGTTCTGCAAGGCTAATGGAACTATGGATTGAAACACAGACTTTATTAGAAAAGGGAGTCTTCTTTTCATTTTTGTTTAAGTTAAAATACATTTTTATATATAGGTATTTTAGCATCAAGTTTTTCTTACGTAATACAAATGAAGTTTTACCATTGATACAAGCAGAGTATTTTAGGCGATGTGAAGACGAAATTAAAAAAGAAATTGCAGATCTTGAAGAGAAACTAAAGAGAGACAATCTAGAAGCGCGTATAAAGGATGTCCAAAAGAAATCGGATAAATTATTCCGTAATGCTTTGGCTAACAGATATAACCAAACAGAGAAAAGAAGAAAATTTGATACGGATGATAATGTGTTCTGGAAGAAGTATGCTGAGTTATTACGAGAATATCCTGTCATTACCAGTTCTACACATTCTATAAGGAATTGCGTGAATGATTCATATATTTACGACTATATTATTATGGATGAATCATCTCAGGTGAATGTGGTGACAGGTGCTTTGGCAATGTCATGTGCAAAAAATATTGTAATTGTAGGAGATACAAAACAATTACCTAATGTGCTGAAGTCTTATCTGAAGGAAGAAATACAAAAAGTGTCAGATGACTATCAGATTTCAAGAGAATATCGATATGAAGAAGGCAGTTTTCTTGATTCAGTAAAAGCGGTACTGGAAGAAGCACCAATCACTATACTTAAGGAACACTATCGGTGTCATCCTAAAATCATTGAGTTTTGTAATCGTAAGTTTTATGATGGGGAACTTGTGATTATGACAGAAGATCATGGAGAACAGGATGTCTTGAAGGTTTACAAGACATGCAAAGGAAATCATGCCAGAGGACATATGAATCAAAGGCAGATAGATGAAATTGTAGAGGAGGTCTTACCTGAATTATGTCCAGATGGAGAGTACATGAATGTAGGGATAATCTCACCTTATCGTGATCAGACTGAAGCAATCAAGGAACTACGTCCGCAGAACATACAAGCAGATACAGTTCACAAATTTCAAGGCCGTGAAATGAATGATATTATTATTACAACGGTAGATAATGAAATAGGAGAATTTGTTGATAATGAAAATTTATTGAATGTTGCAGTATCCAGGGCAAAAAACAGGCTTCGTATAGTAGTATCTGATCACGAAAAGAATGCCAATACAAATATTGATGACTTGATTCACTATATTGAGTATAATAACTTTGAAATTGTACAGGGAAAGGTTTTTTCGGTATTCGACTTATTATATTCTGCATATTCCAAGGAATGTGATGAGTATTTTAAAACTCATAAAATGAAGTCAGAGTATAAATCAGAAAGCATTTTATATCATACCGTCAATGAAGTTTTAGAAGAAGAGCATTGTAATAATTTATCCATCGTTTTACATAGACCGCTAAATACAATTATTCGAGATATGAGTATTCTGAATGAAACGGAATGCAAATTTGTTATGGATAACAGATCTCATATAGATATTCTGGTTTATGATAAAATGAGCAAAACGCCGGTAATTGCAATTGAAGTAGATGGAACATCATACCATAGAAAAGGAACACATCAAGAAGAAAATGATAAAATGAAAGATGATATATTTAGAAAATGTGGGATAGAGTTAGTACGTTTTCGAACGGATGGTAGTGAGGAGAGAAAAAGAATTAGGGAAAAGATAGTAACTTTATGGATGAAAGATGTAACACTATGGAGGAATCATGCGGATAAATGAACATGATTTGAATTCTCTTCGAGAGATCATCAGAAAATTGCAGAATGAGAATATCAATCTAAAACAGCTCTTGGATAAAAACCATATTGTGTATGAACAGTCGGCTGCATTGAAGGAAGAGACTTCATCTGATGACTATGATGAAGATCAAGGGAGTCGTATCATCCCGCTAAACTTAGATATTAAAATGGCAAAAGAGTTCTATGGATATTTTTGGGGACGTATGGATGTGTATGCAAGACGTGGAAGGAACGGAGGATATTATCCACAGTGCACCAACAGGTGGGACAATCCTAATTGTCCTAAGGCAAGAGATGAGAAGAAGTTTTGTGATGAGGACTGTGAATATAAGTCATGGAAATCACTTGAACCCAAAATCATTCTAAATCATCTTTTGGGCGAGAAAGGAGATTGCTCGGATGTTTTGGGCGTATATCCGTTGCTTCCTGATAATACATGTCATTTTCTGGTGTTTGACTTTGACAACCATGAAAAAAACGCATACAAAAATGATGATGCCAATACAGATGAACTATGGAAAAATGAAGTTGATGCACTTCGTGGAATATGCAAATCAAATCAAATTGATGTGCTCGCGGAAAGATCACGCTCAGGGAGAGGTGCTCATCTGTGGATATTCTTTAGAACTGCTATTCCGGCTTCTCTTGCACGTTCATTTGGATATGCTCTTTTGGATCAAG
>CAZABT010000014.1:29842-33958 GCA_964483395.1 uncultured Lachnospiraceae bacterium | reverse complement strand
TGGATATTACTGAGCAGATGTTATGAAGAAGTATAGGAAAGGGCTCATGGAATCAATGAAAACAATAAACGTAGTAGCAGCAGTGATTAAAGAAAACAATAAAATCTTTGCAACCCAAAGAGGCTATGGAGATTTCAAGGATGGTTGGGAATTTCCTGGTGGTAAAATTGAAGTGGGTGAGACACCACAAGAAGCATTACGGCGGGAAATCAAAGAGGAACTGGATACAGACATTCAAGTTGGAGATTTGATTGATACAATTGAGTACGATTATCCGAATTTTCATTTATCTATGCAATGCTTCTGGTGTAGTATCGTATCCGGAGACTTGATTCTCAAGGAGCATGAGGCTGCAAGGTGGTTATCAAGGGATGAGTTGGATAGTGTTTCTTGGCTTCCGGCAGATATTACGCTGATCAATATGTTAAAGAGAAATATAAAGAATTGCTAATCGGCGAAACAGTACATTTTTTTGACGGACAAAAGACAGAGAGAGAATTTGAGGAGCACAAAATCATGGCTTATAGAGAAATGCAGCTAGAAGAAGCAGAAAAAATCAAAGAAATAGATGCCACTTGGCTAATCAGGAGAGCATGGAGAAAAAAGGACGGTCAACTGCAATTGGTGGAGGTAAATTGGACGGAAAATGAATTACCAAATGGATTACCGTGGCACATCAGCAGATTACAGGAGACGATTCAGACAGGTGGGAAAGCATTTGGGTGCTATGATGGGGATGATCTTGTTGGGTATGCAACGGTCAATGCAGAGATTTGGGGAAGAGATTTTAAATATGTTTTATTGGATCAGCTTTTTATCTCACAGAAATATCGTTCCAAGGGAATCGGACGGAATTTGGTAGATTTATGCAGAGAGCAGGCGCAAAGATATGGGGCGGACAGATTGTACATTTGTGCTGCTTCAGCGGAAGATACCATAGCCTTCTATCATGCCATTGGATGTGTGCCGGCGGCAGAGATTAATCAAAAACTCTATGAGGCTGATACAAATGATATTCCATTGGAATTAACCATACAATAGTCATATATTTTGTCTGAGAACACTGGCTTTGTCTAATAAAATCAGAATTAATCCCCCTGTCCATGTGATTTCTAAGGCATAAAAACGATTTACAGTTGTTACTGATAATAGGCTTTTTGATATGGTATGCTTGCTTAAAATGATAGAGGTGAGGTAACATTATGTGAAGAATGGAATTATCAGTCATTGTATAAAAATGAGTACAGTAAAAGAGATGGGCATTCAGATGAAAAGGAGCATTTACCATGAGAAAATTATTGATCGTAGTAGATATGCAAAATGATTTTGTAACGGGAAGTCTCGGAACGAAAGAAGCGGAACGGATTGTTCCGGCTGTTGTTGATAAAATAAAAGCATATCAGGCAGCGGGAGATGAGATTGTTTTCACAAGAGATACCCATACGACAGAGTACCTGCAAACACAAGAAGGAAAGAAACTGCCGGTAGAGCATTGTATTAAGGATACATGGGGATGGGAACTGATTGGTGAACTGCAGTGCTTTGACGGGAAAATATTTGATAAGCCAACCTTTGGAAGTGTTATGTTAACAGAGTTTGCTATCAGGGGAGATTACCAAGAAATAGAGTTGATTGGGCTTTGTACAGATATTTGTGTGGTGTCCAATGCGCTTCTTTTGAAAGCCAACCTTTTAGATACGGAGATTAAGGTAGATGCTAAATGCTGCGCAGGCGTTACACCCGAAACTCATGAGGCGGCCCTTACAACGTTGAACATGTGTCAGGTGACAGTGCTTGCTCAGGATTGAGTGAGAATGCTATGATGACAGGGACAATGTTGATATTGCCGAGGTGTCTGGTATAATGGGAATATAAAAATTCATTTTGTAAGGAGGATATTCATATGATCACGACAACAACCCAATCAATCGAGGGAAAGAGAATGATTGAATATAAGGGCATTGTATTTGGAGAAATTGTTTCAGGTGTAAACTTTGTGAAAGATATTGCAGCTTCATTCAGCAATTTCTTCGGAGGGAGATCCGGAAGCTATGAGGAAGAATTGATTCAAGCGAGACAGAATGCAATTCAGGAAATGGAACAGAGAGCAGCCGCTATGGGCGCAAATGCGGTAGTAGGCGTAGATATTGATTATGAAGTGCTGGGAGCAGATAATGGAATGCTTATGGTAACGGCAAGCGGAACGGCTGTGGTGGTAGAGTAAAATCTTATGAAAAGAGTTTCATCGTATGAGAGGGAAAAGAATTATTATTTGGATCTGTGCAGTTTTGCTCTGCTTTACTGTGACAGGACTTGAAAATGTGCCGGCATATGCTGCTACAGGTAGTGCCGTCGAGAGTGCTTATCAGCGCAGGAGTGACCAGCTGGAGGAGGATATTATCAAGTATCATATTCCCGGTATGGCAATCCTTGTCGTTGACTCCGATGAGGTGGTATTTTCTAAGACCTATGGAAACTGCGAAAGTATAGACACGCCGTTTATCATTGGTTCCATGAGCAAATCCTTTACTGCTTTGGCGGTTATGCAGTTGGTCGAGGCGGGAAAAATAGATCTGGAGAAGCCGATATCAGCTTATATTGATACGTCCATTTATTTGAAGAAGGCTTCGGATGGTGACAGAATTACGGTAAGGCAATTATTAAACCATACCAGTGGGCTAGGGACATATCAGAGATTTGGCAATGCGGAGATTACGGATAGCTACGGAAAGCATCAATATGCAAATGTGAATTACGGACTGTTGGGAAAGATCATCGAGGCGGTCAGCGGCGTAAGCTATGCGGATTATCTGGAAGAAAATATATTTGTTCCGCTTCAGATGAATCATACGGCGGCCACATTGGAAAAGAGCAAGGAGGATGGCTTGATTGCTGGATATAGGAATTATTTCGGGATTCCGATTGCAGGTGCTCCCGATTATCCTGATGCAGGAAGCTGGTCAACTGTGCCTGCCGGATATATCAGCTCCAGTGCATCGGATATGGGAAAGTATTTACAGATGTATTTGAATGGCGGTGAGGGAATCATCAGTCAGGATAGCTTGGACACTATGTTTTATGATAATGTAAAGAGCGATGACAGTGGTCTCAATTTCTACGGGATGGGGTGGGAGCTTTCTAAGCAATTTGGTACGCCCAGATTGCAGCATGCGGGACTTGTAGAAAACTATGCTTCCAATATGTTTATCTTTCCGCTGCGAGAGACAGGAATCGTAATTTTGGTCAATATGAATGATTATCTTGTCGGAAATGACCTGTTGGGAAATTGCACAGTACCGTTTTTGGGAGGAGGAAGAAAGGAAGTATCGGGGAACCCGTATCTGGAAAAGCATCTGCAGCTAGACCTGATTTATCTGCTTATTCTGATACTTGCACTCTATCCGCTCGTTTCAATCAAGCATTGGAGAAAGAAGAAGCATACAAAGGGTCTTCTCGTGTTTGACATTGTAAGACATGGCATTTTCCCCATTATACTGGTTGCAATTCCGAATCTGATCGGAATACCGATGTGGGTGGTTTGGTATTATGTGAAGGATCTATGTATTGTATTGATTGCAAGCGCATCCATACTTGCGGCGGTTGGCATTTACAAAATCATATATCTAAAAGAGTTCAGGAAAGGCTGATTATATAATTATCAATACCGGTATGGGAACTGATATTCCTGCATTTTATTCGGAATGGTGATGAACCGAATCTGCGAGGGATATGTGTATACTAGAAATCCATACTACCCAAATCAGGTGACAAAATATAGTCTGTCTCCGGAGGTAGTGGATTTTAGGAATCAATGGATTGTAGGAGGAGAACATGAAACATTTAATTATTGTAAAATGGAAAGATGGAATATTGAAGGATGCAGGGATGATTGATGAAATCAAGCAGTTATTTGAAGGTGTCACAGAGATAGAAGGGATTCACGATGTGCAAATCCACAAGAATGTAACAGATCGTTCCAACAGATATGATTTGATGATATCGATAGAAATGGAAAAAGAGGCATTAACATTATTTGATGATTCTCAAATTCATCATGAATGGAAAGACAAGTATTCGCAATATATTCAGTCTAAGGCTATTTTTGATTATGAATAG
>CAZABT010000014.1:12887-29742 GCA_964483395.1 uncultured Lachnospiraceae bacterium | reverse complement strand
AGTTGATTGACAACCATGCCAATTCTATTTATACTAAACTAAATGCAAAGAGGCATAGCTTACGATTTCGTGTTGCTGTGCCTTTTTCAATGAATAATCCCAAAGGGGAGGCGGGCAGTGATGATTCAATTAAACGATTATTTGTATTCGGGTGATACGGTGCTGAAGATTCTATACAAGTACATAGAGGATTTGAGAAAATCTGCGAGGCAGACGCATAATCAGATTGATCTGGTACACTGTAATTTTCTGATTCAGATTACGGAGCTTCTTGAACATAATGATTTCCTGACCTCTCAGTCACAGCGCATCAGGGAGTTTTATAAGTTTATGGCAAATGAATATCCGCAGCTTGCCTTTACTTTTAAGGGGAGAATCAAGTCTTTGATTCGTGCAGAAGAGAAATTCAATGGATATATTGTGGAATACATTTCTGATTATTATAGTGAGCATGGAGCATATCCGCCGCTTCCGGAACTGAAGAACAGGTTGAACTGCTTTCGGGATTTGATTGCATACAGGATTGTGATTTCCATGCCGAAGTGTCATTTGAAAGATGTGGAGGACAGAGAAGCGGAGGAAATAAAATATTTATATGAAATTGCAAATCATCTGCCGGCATTTCTGGAGGAGAGAGGATTTTGTGCGGAGGTTTCCGGAAAATCGGGGAATCAGGTATCGGAGCGCCTGAGGGAGTCGGTTGGCCCTTATTACAGGGACTATATTACCAATACAAGTCCTTACGGCTACCGATCACTTCATATCACTTTTTATGACAGCAGCGCCCGTTGCTATATAGAGGTGCAGTTACGTACGCAGGAGATGGATGATTATGCCGAGATTGGCCCCGCAAATCATCTGGGATATGAAAAGCGTCAGGAAAATGAGCGTGCCAGAAGAGATGCCATTCCGGAGGGAGAGTGCATTTATTTTGATGAGGCGTATGAGAGAGGGCTTCAGCTGCAGCAGTTGGAACTGGCAGAGCTTGATGTTAATATGTTTTCGGCGGTCAATAACAGTCTGATCAATGACGGCTGCGGACTATACCGTGGTCGGCTGATTCTTCCCTATGAGCATTTATCCAGATTTCAGAATGATTTGATTGATTAATACAAAGACGTCATTTTAGTCTGAAACTGGTGAGCAGATGGTGCAGGATAGAAGATTTATGGATAGCAGCTGCCTGTGCAGTGGAGGCAATCCATATACACAGCGATCTGGATAAAATCAATCTTTTACTGGATCAGATGGAAGCGGCAAAATGATGAATCATAAAGGGGATAACATGGAGGCCATCATAAAGATCAACGACAAACAGGAATATAAATTGTTGAATCAGGGAAATACAGCGGAAGTCTATCAATATGCAGAGGGCAGGATTTTGAAGCTTTTTCGGGATCAAATGCCCCTGACTCCGATTCAGAACGAATACCGGATGGCGCGGATCATAGAGGAGCAGCTTGCTTGTGTTCCGCGGGTTTATGAGATGGTAGAGTATCGGGAGCGATATGGCATTGTATATGAACAGATCATGGGAATCGACATGATACAACTGTTTCTCAAAAATATTTTTAGAATTAAGAAATATTCCAACATGCTTGCAGTGACACATTATAGACTGCAGGAAAAGGATATTGATGTGCATTATTCGGTAACAGAAAAGCTATGCAGAGATATAGATGCGTCTACGGAGTTGACAGACGAGGAGAAGGATACAATCAAACAGTATATGAGTACACTCCCAAAGGGGAAGAAACTATGTCATTTTGATTATCATAGGCAGACGATCAAGCCTGCAATCAAAGCAAATCTGATGGAATCAGACTTTAACAAGCTGTCAGCCTACCTATATGGTGATGAAACAATGGCAATACGAGGCGGGGCACCAATAGGAATGCCTTATTGTGCAGGCTATGCATGCGGTTATCATTTGATCAAGCATTATTTGAAAAAAACAGGAAATGATATTTACCATGCAACCATAGCCAGTACAGAAGAAATACTTGGAGAAACAGAGGATTTTTGGAGCTGCTGAGTCAATCAGCCAGCTCCTTCTGCAGCATTGCAGTCATGATTGCTGAAATTACAGTATAGCAGATGTTTTGATTTTTTGGAGATTTTATAAAAGGGGAGCATGATGTTCAAAATCGGAGAATTTTCAAAGATTACGCAGGTATCTGTCAGAATGCTGCGATATTATGATGAGCAGAAGCTGTTGGAGCCGCGTGATGTTGATGTATCCAATGGTTATCGCTTGTATGCGGCAGAACAGATTGATGAATTGAATCGAATCATACTGCTTAGAGATATGGGTTTTGGTGTTAAGGAAATGAGAGAAATGTTGCGCACATGGAACTCAGGGCAGATTAGAAATAATCTGCTGGAGCAGCTTGAAAAAACCAAAGAAAATATCCAAACGGAAAATAGCAGACTGCGCCAGATACAGGGGATGCTGCAAGAACTGGATCAACAGGGAAAGAAGCTGGACATTGAGATTGTTATGAAACAGCTTCCGAGACAGCAGGTCTTATCCTTGAGACGCGTGGTTCCAAACTATTACTGTGAAGGACAATTATGGGCAGAACTTGGACAATATCTAAAGGGAATCAGAAATACAGAGACACTTTTCGGATTTTCTATTTATCATGATCTGGATTATAGAGAAGAAAATGTGGATATTGAGATTTGTGTAGTACCGGACTCCATGGACGTTCACAGTGACAGTGAAGAAATCATTTCTCGACAGGTGGAACAGGTAGATATGGCCGCCTGCTTTATGATTTATGGCCCCTATAGTAATATCAGTCGTGCTTATCATGAATTTGCTCTTTGGCTGGAGAGGCATTCCGAGTATCGCATGTCAGGTGAAAATAGGCAAATTTGTCACGTGGCAGCCAACAGCACGGATAATCCGGAGGAATATGTGACAGAGTTGCAGATTCCATTGTGTTTTTTTGATGCTTGACTCTCACATGGTGTCATGCTTTATGCTTGGTTTATGACAGGTGAAAGGGAGAGGAAAGCATGTACAGGATGAAATCCATTGGGACGATCAAAACAGGAGATAGAACCATCATTGTGGTTGATGAGGATTACAGAAAAGCTTTGAAATATCTGGATCAATTCAGCCATATCCATATTTTTTATCTGACCGGGCAGCAGAGCGACAGGCGTCTTAGTCAGGTGATTGGTGAGTTGGAAGAGGTGCATCTAAAGGAAGGGAAAATGGTGATGGCTTCATCGCTGATTGATGAAGATTTCTGTGAACTGGTTGATATCAAGCCTTATTTTCCCTGTGAGGATACAGTCAGGAAAGTGACAGTTCTTGCAAATGCATCAGACAGCCGGAGCATCAGAGTCGAAACCTGTGAGGAAGGATTGCCCTTTGGAATCAATCCCATTGGAAAAATCCGTAATATCAACGGAAAATGTTATATACAGCTTGATACAATGATTGATGTTAAAAGCTCTCATATTAAAATTCTATGGTGGTTTCATAGGTTTGATGCGAATCTTTACAGAGAGGTTACCATGTGTAATCCTCCTTATGAGAATGCACCAAAGACAGGCATATTTGCAACGAGATCACCGGTCAGACCCAATCCCATAGCGATGACCATTGCTCGTGTTACACAGACAGACTCGAAACAGAAACGCATTTATCTGAGTGGGATAGAAAGCTTTGACCTGACTCCATGTATCGGAATCTATGACTATGAGCCGAGTACGGATCGGGTGGAGGAAGCGAGGGTTCCTGCATGGCTGGAGCATTGGCCGAAGTGTTTAGACGATCAAGAGAAGAAAGCAGACAAGGAAACGATGCCCAAAGACAGCTTTTTGCAGCAACTACTGCTGCAGGCTGATACACCTGAGAGAGGCTTGAACCATGTCACAGCAAAGACGGCAGAACAGGAAATGTCTGGTCAGAATGGCATCGTTGTTCATGGAGCACGGGAAAATAATCTCAAAGGTATTGATGTGGTCATTCCCTATGGCAAGATTACAGCGGTTGTAGGCGTCAGCGGAAGTGGGAAGTCAAGTCTGGTCAATGATACGATTTATGCAGAATGTAATCGTAGGATGGAATATCTGAACCATAATCATAATATGCCGAAACCAAAAGTAGACAATATGTATGGCTGTATTCCGACAGTTGTCATCACACAGGATGCCATTCGTGGGAATGCTTTTTCCACAGTTGGCACCTATACAGATGCGTATGATTATCTGCGCAGTATTTATGCAGGTGTGGGAGTTAGGCATTGCCCGGACTGCGGTCATGAGATCATTCCATTGTCTGTGGAGAAAATCTATACGCTGCTCCGGAAACAGGAGCAGGTGACAGTATGCGACCTTTCCAAGCAGACCTTAACGAAAGGCTCTCTTTCAGAAAGGATTGATCAGGCATTGGCACTTGGGCAGGGAGCCTTTTATGCGAGAATTGGAGCAGATAATGATATATTACTTCAGACAAAGCAGAAGTGTTACCACTGTGATAAGCTGATGTTTGAAATGACACCATCCACCTTCAGCTATATGGATGCAGATAACCGCTGTCCTGTTTGTAACGGAACAGGACGGGTAGTGCAGGTAGATGAAGACAAGCTGATCGAGCATCCTGAACGTTCTCTTTTGGACGGAGCGGTTTCCTTTTATGGAAAGCTGAGCAGCTTTCTGGAAAATCCAAATGCCAACTGGATGAAGGGACAGGTCTTTGGTCTAGCAGACTTACTGCGAGTGGATTTGAAAAAGCCATGGAAGGAGCTTCCCGAAGAATTTCGTGATAAGCTGCTGCATGGCTGCGAGGAAGAGGTTACCTTCTATTATGATAACAAGAAGAATGGCAGGAGGGGAGAAATCACCCGTAAGGTTGAAGGAATTTGCCAGATCATAGAACGGTTATGTGAAGAAAACTCCGATACACATATGCTGGACCGCTATCTGACAAAGGTAGAATGCCGGGCCTGTAATGGAGAAAGGCTGAATCGAGAGGGTCGTATGGTAACCATTTATGGAACCAGATATCCGGAGGCAGCCCAAATGACCTTTTCAGAAATCCTCTCGTTTTGCATTCGACTGCAATCAGAATTTGGCGAACAGGAGTATATGAAAATTCGCAACGCCGTTACTCCGCTTATGGAAATCGCGGAAACAGCAGAAAAGCTTGGAATCGGTTATTTGCAGTTGAGTCAGGATACAACTGCTCTGTCCGGTGGAGAAGGGCAGAGACTGAAGCTGTTGGGAGCATTTAAAAATCATATTTCCGGAATCCTGTATATTTTTGATGAACCCTCTAAGGCACTGCATCCGAAGGATTATCAAAAAATCATGGATATGCTGCGACAACTCAGGAATGAAGGTAATACCATCATTATGGTAGAGCATAATGAGGATATGATTCGGATTACAGATTATATCATTGAGATAGGGCCGGGAGCCGGAGAAAGAGGGGGAACACTCGTCGGTGAAGGTACATTAAATGCAATGCTCAGGCATCAGGGAACACAGATATGCCGTTATATGGGTAAGGGGGAAGAAAGTGTAAGAGATCAAAAATCAGAGCATGATGGAACAGACGATGACGGCCAGAAAATCAAGAATCAGAAAGATGAATGCATTCAGAAACAGGAACAGTTCGTACAAATGCAGAATTTGAACTGCCACAATCTGCAAAATATCAGCATTCAATTTCCGGTGAGAGCCTTGACCTGCATCTGCGGAGTCAGTGGCAGTGGAAAGTCATCCTTGATGAAGGGTGAAATCTTCAACCGTGCCAAAAAAGAAGGCAAATTTTCAGAGGTTGTGCTGGCGGATCAGCTTCCAATCGGCAAAACCTCAAAATCCATTGTTGCTACTTATATTGGAATCATGGATGAGATCAGGAGTATTTTTGCCAAAACAGAAGCAGCATCTATAAACGGATGGGATGAGAGGTATTTCAGCTTTAACGGACAGCGTGGTCAATGCCCTGCCTGTAGTGGAGAGGGAAGGGTAAAATTAAAATATATGGAAGATACTTATATACAATGTCCGGATTGCAAAGGAAGGCGTTATTTGAGAGAGATTTTAGAGGTTCAGTATCATGGGCGCAATATAGCTGAGGTACTGCAGCTGTCGATTGATGAGGCAGTAAGTTTCCTGGACGGGGTTGAGGATACACAGCGGCTTCTGCATTCTCTGCAGAGAGTCGGGCTTGGATATCTGAAGCTGGGGCAGGGAACAGCAACTCTTTCAGGCGGTGAGGCTTCCAGATTGAAGCTGGCCAAGGAAATCATGACCAAGAAAAAGGGGAATGTTTTGTATCTTCTGGATGAACCGACAACAGGTCTGCATTTTTCAGATATCGACCATTTGCTGAAGCTGATGGAGGAGTTAATCGAGAGCGGTAATACAATCGTTGCAATTGAGCATAACCGGCAGTTTCTGGCACACTGTGACTGGGAGATCGAGTTGGGACCGGGAGCAGGCAGAGAAGGTGGAACGGTTACTTATTTTGGACAGATAAAGAACAGCTGACAGCTGACATAGAGAATGTGAAACTGACAAAAGAAAGCAGAAAAAGACATGATTATTTTTCTGCTTTCTTCTATTCTATACGTAAAGAAAACAGGAGGAATGAACATGAGTGAGAAAATGATGTACCAGAAATACGTATTAAAGGGAACACATTATGAGATTGGCTGTGCAAAGGGAGCAAGTCTTCAGGAGCATGACAAGGGAGTGGTGGAGTGGATGACTTCTCCATTGGAACTTCCAAATGGAACAAAGGTGCCAGAGCTGTCATTAGAGGAAGCTGAAAAGAGATGTGAGCAGTTGAATCAGCATGATCCGGGGCTGGGAGATGAAGTGAAGGGACTGGCAGATGGTATGCAGATACCTTTGAACCATCTGAACAAGCTTTTATACGGCGGAATGGGTGTCAAGAAACCGGGCGCATGTTCTGTCGTGGGAATCAGCAAAGAGCTTTCGGCTGACGGACATGCATATATTGCGCAAAGCTATGAGTTTGGGTATGAGGATGAATATTCTTACATTGTTGAGCAGGCGGAAGGAAGCTATGCGCATATGGGATTTGCTTTTTATCAGGTAGGGAGATTCGACGGAATCAATGAGAAAGGATTGAATATTGGAATCACCTGTCTTGATTTTGTAGTACCCTCGGCGGGAGAAAAGGAAGGATTTTCATTTTCATTTCTGGTAAGGATACTGCTGGATACCTGTGCAACCACTAAAGAAGCGCTGGAGAAGCTGAAGGTCTTGCCGATTTGCACCAACGCAAATCTGATCATTGGTGATCGCCTGGGAGAAATCGTGGATGTGGAAATTCTGACAACAGAAGGAAAATCTGATATCACAGAACGAAGAGCAGAACCGTATGTATATGGTTTTAATCACTTTTTAGCACCAGGACATAAGAAGAAGTTTCCGCAGAAGCGTAACTTTTCATATATGCGGGAAAAATACATGGAAGACTTCTTTACAAGAAGGAAAGTGATCAGCAGGGAGGACATTCAAAAGTTTATGACGGACAAAATACCAAACGGATTATGTCTGCATGCATATACTTCTTATTTCGGAACGCTTCGCTCCATGTACTATGATATAACAGAATCCGCGGTTTATATTGCATTTGGTTCTCCGCAGGATGTTGATTATGTGAAAATGACATTGGAAGAAGAATTGAGCTCTAACAGTATTTGTACTCTGATACCGGTTCAGTATGAGGATGAGAAGGTTGACAATCTGCTTTGGGAGATGGTGTAGAAAGCTGAAATCTGTTGTCAGCCGGTAGTAAAAGACGGTAGTAAAATACCGAAAAACCGGTTGACAAACAGAGTAAGGCGTTTTATAATACACATTATCGACCGACGGTCGAGAGAAAAGAGATGAGAGAATGAAGGAAGTAAAAGAAGGCGAAGTAAGGAAGAAAGAGATCCTCCTTGCAGCAAGACAATTATTTGTGAATAAGGGCTACGATCAGACGTCAGTAAATGATATTCTGCAGGTGGTAGATATTGCAAAGGGAACCTTTTATTACTATTTTGCATCCAAGGAAGAGGTATTGGAGACGATCATTCTGGACATTGTTGAGGAAGGAGCGAGACGGGCAGAGTGGATATTAAAGGACAAAAGTATTCCTCTTGTGAACCGGATCATGATGGCAATTATGGCACAGACACCGGATTTTGAAGGATCAGATGAGATCAAGGAAGAACTGCACAAGGTAGAAAATGCAAAACTGCAGCAGCTCTATCTGAAGGCAATGCTGCAGCGTATGACACCAGTTATGGAAGAACCGTTAAAAGAAGGAGTAAAGGAGAACCTGTTTCAGACGGAGTATCCAACGGAATGTATTGAGCAGATCCTGTTGTTGGGACATATGATGTTTGACTGTGATACTTTTTCATGGAAACCAGAGGAGTACCCCAAGAAGGTGCAGGCATTTTTATCAAACAGTGAAAAGATGCTCGGAACCAAAGAAGGAGAACTGCAGAGTTTAATGCAGATGTTTGGGCAGACACACGAAACAGTTTAAAAATACTGTTTGTTGATTTGCCTTATTCTTTACACATGTACCGACCGATGGTCGACTTCGTAAAGAAAAATAGAATTATTAAAGGGTGATTTTTATGAGAGAAACAAAAGAAAATGAAAAATCAATGAAGATGTTTATTATCCTGCTGTGTGGGCAGTTCCTGTCCAGTATCGGAAGCGGATTAACAGACTTTGGGCTGGCCATCTATGTTTTGAAATTAACAAATTCTGTATCAGCGACAGCCATGATCAGTATATGCGCCTTTCTACCGACAATTTTGCTGACACCGATCGGAGGTATTTTGGCAGACCGCTATGACAGGAGATTGATGATGATGGCGGGTGAACTTTTTTCAGGCTTGGGCTTGGTTATCTGTTTGATTACCATACTGAGCTCCTCACCGTCAATGCTTGTCATCTGCATCGGTGTAGCAATCAGCTCTGTATTTGCGGCACTTATGGAGCCGGCTTTCAAGGCAACGGTCACGGATATGATCTCAGAGGAGGATTTTGCGAAGGCAGGTGGATTGGTTCAGATCGCAAATAATGCAAAGCTTTTAATTTCACCGGCACTGGCAGGACTGCTATTACGGGTGACACCAGTCAGTACGTTGATTTTGATAGATATTATGACCTTTTTTACAACAGTCCTTACCATTGCATTTGTAAGAAAAAGTATGATTGCTTCGGAATCCATAAAGAAAGTACAAGGAAGAAAAATTGGAATAAAAGCAGAGTTTAGGGAAGGAACAGATGCATTAAAGGAGACAAAGGGAGTTTGGACTTTGGTCTGGATCATGACATTGGCAGTATTCTGTCTTGGTTTTGTACAGATTCTGAGCAAGCCTTTGATACTTGCATATGCAGGGGAATCAGAGCTTGGGATGCTGACAACCGTTGTGGCAGTCGGGATGCTGGCAGGCAGTGTCATTGTCAGCTGTATGAAAAAAATCAAATCCTATCCGCATATGCTGGCAGCAGGACTGATGGGATGCGGAATCTTTATGGCTCTGATGGGCATTTGGGAAAATATTATTTTGACCGCCATATTTGGTTTCTTAATGTTTGTTTTTATGCCGGTTGTACAGATTGGTGCTGAGGTCATGATTCGTAAGAGCCTTAGAAATGAAGTACAGGGCCGCGCATTCGGAGTGATTGGATTCGTTTCGCAAATGGGTTATATTGTGGCATACTTGTGTTCGGGTATTCTGTCGGATTATGTATTTGAACCCTTTATGTGCGGCACTTCTTCGATGGCTCAGACAATCGGAAGGCTGATCGGCAATGGAAATGGGCGCGGAATTGCACTGCTTGTAATTTTGGCAGGAGCTTTGCTTATGGCAATCGGAGTATCGGTGTTCCGCTCAAAGAAGCTAAAGCTTCTTTGAGCATGCTGAAACAAATATGTTTGCGTCATATTATTGTGAAAGGAAAGCAAAAAGATGAAATTAATATGGGATCTCATTTACAATGATATCAAAAAGAATCGTGTTATGTCCGTTGTACTGACCGTCTTTCTGTTATTGTCTGCAGTTTTGATGGCAGGCGGACTTCGTGTGACAGGAATCATGTTGTCAGCAACAAAGGGGCTGAATCAGGCAGCAATTCCTCCTGATTATCTGCAGATGCATAAGGGTGATTACGATGCAGCAGCGGTACAGGATTTTTCGGATACACATGACTATATCAGGGATAGTCAGGTTGTTTCCATGCTGAACATCAATAATGCCAATTTATATTATCAGGGCAATTCATTGGAGAGCTGTCTGATGGATAACGGCTTTGTGACACAAAACAGTCGTTTTGACTATTTGCTGGATACGAAGCAGGAGATTGCAGCGGTTCAGAATGGAGAAGTAGGTGTGCCGGTTTATTACTATGAAGAGTTGGGCATAGAGCCGGGAGACACATTGCTCATTCAGGATGGAGCCTATCAAAAGGAACTGACAGTTGTCACGTTGATCCGTGATTCACAGATGAACGCAGCACTTACTTCCTCCAAGCGTTTTTTGATCAGTGAAGCGGATCAGCATGACATCAGTTCACATACAGGAGAATGGGAATATTCACTGGAATATCTGTTGCAGCCAGGAACTGACAGTTCTGTACTGGAAAAGGACTACATTGATGCCGATATGCCGGGTAACGGAGTTGCTGTTACAGGACAGCTGCTGAATATGCTGAATACGTTGTCTTATGGATTGATGGCATATCTGCTTCTGGCAGCCAGTCTATTACTTATTTTGATCGCTCTGCTTTGCCTGTCTTATATCATCCGTGCAACGCTGGTGGAGGAGCAGCGTGCAATTGGCGCGATGAAGGCCATCGGTCTGTCTGTGAAAACAATAGAAAGTCTATATCTGATGAAATATATGGTGCTTGCAGGGGCAGCCGGAATCGGAGGATACATTGCTGCAGTTCCATTCAGTGATCTGTGTTCAAGGCCGGTTCTATTATATTGTGGGACGGGAAACACGGATTGGAGACAATGGGTTTATCCGTTGCTTGGGATATTGCTGTTGGAGCTGTTGGTTATCATGCGGTGTGGAAGAATGATTCGTAAGAATCTAAAGAGTACCGTTGTGGAACTTTTACGCGGCGAAGAAAATAAGCGTCAGGAAGGACATTTCCGCCTGCCGATGAAAGGCTGGAAAAACCGAAATGCAGTCATGGCATTTGGTGAACTATCCTGTAAGTGGAAAGAATATATCGTTTTGTTTCTTGTATTTATATTTTCAGCTTTTCTAATTCTTCTGCCCATCAATATGCAGACAACAGTAAATGATCCGTCATTTATTACTTATATGGGAGTCGGGAAATGTGACATTCGTGTCGATATGCAGTACAGTGAACAATTGGAGAGTCAGAAAGAAGAACTTTTAAAGTATTTGCAGCAGGACACTGAGATTGAAAGCTATGTAGTATTTCGGCACGGTACTATATTGGTTCAGAATACAGAAGGTGAATGGGAGTATTTGCATGTATCCGGTGGAGATGAAACGGTTTTCCCTTTGAACTATCTGGAGGGCAGGACACCTTGGCAGGCAGATGACGGCAGTACAGATGACGGCAGTACAGATAGCGGCAGTACAGATAACGGCTGTACAAATGATGAAGCCCCCGATGAAGTGGCAAAGAATCAGCAGCCGGAAATTTCTCTTTCGTATATGGAGGCGGCGGAACTTCAAAAGAAGGTGGGAGATACGATTCGGATCAAGACAGATCAGACAGCTGCAGATTATATAGTATCCGGTATCTATCAGGATATCACCTATGGAGGAAAAACTGCTAAGGCACAGTTTACCTTTACAGATGAGGCAGTTGAAGGCTATACATTTTATATGCGGGTGGCAAAGGAAACAGATATTGTAGAGAAGGCAGCTCAAATACGAGAGGCCATACCAGGAGGCAGAGTAACACCGGTTACAGAATTTATGGAACAGACTCTGGGAGGTATAACAGAAAATTTAGGGGTCATGATTTTTGCAGCGACAGGAGTGTCAATTTTATTAATTATATTGATTTCAACAATGTTTCTGCAACTGATTACAGCCAGAGAGCACAGTGCAGTTGCAATTAAAAAATCACTGGGATTTACAAATCGTGATCTTCGCATACAGTATGGAATTCGTATTTTGACAATACAATCGGCTGCAATCCTTACAGGAACCATTTTGACCAATACGGCTGGAGAAACCTTATTTGGTGCACTGCTGTCCTCATCCGGAGCAGCGAGGATAACAATGCTGACCAATCCGTTGATTTCCTACATTACCTGCCCACTGCTGCAAATCGCAGTATGCATTATGACGGTTGTGTCAGCAACAAGGATAATCAGGAATTATCATATTAGAGATCAAATCGTAGAGTAAAAAAAGGAGAACATAAAATGATCAGAGCAGAACACATCAGTAAAATAATGAAAGACAATTATATTCTTAGAGATATTAGCTACACCATTGAAGAGGGCGACTATGTTGCAATCATGGGACCGTCCGGTTCCGGAAAGTCAACACTTCTTTATAGCTTCAGTGGTATGGACAGTATTAGTGAAGGAAATATATTCTTTCGGAATCAAAATCTGACACAAATGACAGAAAAGGAACTCAGTACATTGCGTCTGACCTCAATGGGCTTTGTGTTTCAGAATGCACAGATGCTTAAAAATCTATCGATTTTGGATAATATTATTCTTCCCGGTCTTGTAGCTGGAATAGAAGAACCGCTGGCTGTTCAGGCAAGAGCCTATAGCTATATGGAACGTATGGGGATCGGAATGCTTGCTGAGCGAGATATCAGAGAGGTATCCGGTGGTCAGCTGCAGAGGGCATCTATTTGCAGAGCCATGATTAACTGCCCCAAGGTGCTTTTCATGGATGAGCCGACCGGTGCATTAAACAGTGAAGCAACGGAGGAAGTATTGAAGATCATTCAGGAATTGAATGCAGAAGGCATGACCATTGTACTGGTCACACATGACAGCAATGTGGCAAAGACAGCAAAAAGAGTGCTTCATATTCAGGATGGAAAGATAGTGTATCCAGATAGATAAAAATCTGTTATAATAAAACAATATCATATAAAAGAAATGGGAGAGAGAATACATATGGATGAAATGCTGATAGAAAATTTTTCACAGATGCAGGCAGGAGTTGCAGTGACACTCGTAGCAGTCGTTTTTTTGATTGTGTTGGTTTCTGTTATTTCTCTGATTGTTTCCATTTATTTAGCGATTTCATACATTCGTTATAACAGGAAAGAGAACAGCATTGGCAAGACAGGTGAGGAGATTGCAAGAAAAATTCTTGACCAAAACAATCTCAATCATATTAAAGTGTCCGCAACAGGCTCTATTTTATTTGGAAACAGTTACAGCCATTATTTCAAGAAGGTGAGACTGCGCAGAATGACTTATAAGAAGAAAAGTGTATCTTCTATGGCCATGGCAGCGCAAAAGTCTGCACTTGCAATTTTAGACAAGGAGAAAGATCCCGATATGAAAAAAAGGATCAAGCTGGTACCGTTGATTACTTTTGGACCGTTCGCTTTTATCCCTCTTGTGCTTATAGGTGCTGTTTTGGATATGTATATTTATCATTCTGACGGGGTTTGCACGATTGCTTGTGCTGTATTTGGTCTGCTGTTTTATTTGTTTTCCTTTTTCTTGTCTGTTACGGTACTTAAAACGGAGAAAAAGGCACAGCTTCGCGCGATTGAATTGATGAGAAACGATGCAATAGCCAATGAAGAAGAAATAGTTATGGTTCAAAAGCTGTTTAAGCTCTATAATATTGAATATATCAATAATATGATTCTTGCACTTCTGGAATTGATTTATCGAATTCTTCAGATTGTCGCAATGGTTTCCAATCAAAGCAGTTCAAGTTCAAAATCATAATAACAGAGATATTTTGTGAATGATTAAGGGCAGCACATAAGTGGCTGTCCTTTTTGTGTTGACATTTATAGGGCGTAAAAGTATAATTAGTTATACAAGTAATACTTATATAAATAATATTTATACGAATACGAATACGGATACGAGGAGGTATTGGAATATGAAGAAACAGGAAAGAGGAAATGTAAAGCAGCCGGATAATAAATACATGAGTTCTGTTAAGGTGGGCCCGAAGGGACAGATTGTGATTCCAAAGGAAGTCAGGGATATGTTTGAAATCTATCCCGGAGATACGCTGCTTTTACTTGCAGATGTTCAAAAGGGAATTGCCATACAGCATTATGATGTGTTTTCCAAGATTGCAGATGCCATTTTTGAAGGAAAAGGGACAGAGGTTTGTCCGGAAAATGATGAAGAGGATTCCATAAACTTTGCAAAGGCAATCAAAGCCAGTCAGGAGGAAGAAAAATGATGAGGAAGTCATATTTAGACAATATCAGATGGGCTACTGTTTTGCTGGTACTCGTTTATCATGTATTCTATTTGTTTAATCATGTAGGCATACTTGGAAATGTTGCGAGTCCCGGAAATACATGTGGTCAGGATTCTATTCTTTATTTTGTATATCCGTGGTTCATGGTGCTTCTGTTTCTGATTGCGGGAATCAGCAGCAGATATTCGTTAGACAAGCGTTCAGATCGAGAATTCTTTAAGAGTAGAATGACTAAGCTGTTGATACCATCTACGTTGGGTCTGTTTGTGTACCATTGGATTGGGGGATATTTTAATGTCAAGGCGGGGGGAGGATTGGATTCCATCCCTTCCTTCTTCCGCTATCCAGTATTTGTGCTCAGTGGAACAGGCCCGCTTTGGTTCATACAGCTTCTATTTCTGTTTTCTGTGTTATTGGTATTGATTCGCAAGATCAAGGCATCGGAAAAGCTATGGCAGGTGTGCGGAAAATGCAACATTTTTGTTCTGCTTCTTCTGGTAATTCCGATTTGGGGAGCTGCACAGATATTGAATATGCCGGTTATTACAACCTATCGTTTCGGTATTTATTTTATGGCATTTCTCATTGGTTATTTTGTGCTTTCACATGATGAAATACAGGACAGAATAGAAAAGGCACGTTTTCCAATGCTGATTCTTGCCGTGGCTCTGGGAATCGGATATACGATTTATTATTTCGGGCAGAACTATGCCGATGCAGAATGTCTGCAAGGTTTCTTTACCAACGGGTATCTCTGGATTGCATGTCTGGCAATTCTCGGATGTGGTAAGGCATGGTGCAACGGTACCTCTCGTTTTACGAAGTATATGACAGGGGCAAGCTTTGGGCTATATATCGTACATTATCCAATCGTCCTGACGGTGTGCTATGTTTTGGCAAATCACTGTAACCTACCGGCTATTGTGACGTATGTGCTGGCTCTGCTCTTGGAACTGGTGCTGACTCCGGCAATTTACGAGTTATTTAAGAGGATTCCGGTGGTACGCTATCTTGTATTGGGAATTAAAAAATAATGTAACATAATTCGGGATGAGACGTTTCATAGACAGAGGAGGTGGAAAGAACTTGAAAGAATCCATTGAGATACAGAAGATGTATCAGGACTATGCATTACCTGTCAAACGCTATGTTCTTTCCCTGTGCAGGAATGAAACTCTGTCAGAGGACATCGTTGCGGATACATTCTGTAAAGCAATCAAGAATATCGACAGCTTTCAAGGCGGAAAGATTTTGACTTGGCTCTGTGCAATTGCCAGAAATACCTATTTAGATCATATCAAAAAGAAAGAAAATGCAAATATGCCGTTGTCTGACGAAATGGAAAATCAGATACCGGATGCACAACTGCTCCCCGAACAGGCCATGATACAGAAGGAGAATAAGACACAACTGTATCGCATGATTCAGCGGCTTGGGCCGGATGAGAAGGATGTGGTTTATCTGAGAATATTTGCAGAGCTTTCCTTTCGGGAAATCGGAGGTATTTTGGGAAAAAGCGAAAACTGGGCGAGAGTCATATTTTATCGGAGTAAAAACAAATTGAAAGGATGGATGGAGGATGAGTACGAAATTACCATGTGAAATCATTAAGGATTTGCTGCCGACATACATAGATGGTCTGGAAAGTGATGTAACCAAGGAAGCTGTTGAGGAACATCTGAGAGAATGTAAGGAGTGCAGTGTACTGTGTGAAACCATGAAAAAAGAATATGTGCAGGAAGCAGCAATAGAGCCGGAGGAGGAAGCAAAGACCGATCGGGTCATGCTTCACAAGATCAAAAAGAAACTGAACCGCAAGGTCAGGATTGCAATTGAAGTCGGAATTGTTGCTGTTCTTCTGGCAGTAGGGAGCTTTGAATTGTTATTCAATGCAGTGATCAAAGAAGTTCCGAGGCAGGAGGTCGAGGTTACGGCAGAGGTCTACCCCATGAAAGAATTTGCAACTGTTGATCTGTCAGCAGAGGAGCAATATGGTTTAAGCAATGATGCCGATCAGATGGTAGTTATCAGCACGGGCAATGATGCTTCGGATGCAGAGGAGCAGAGCTATACGATCAGCATTCCTGATTTTCCGGGAAGCCATTTATCGGTAACGCAGGGCATTCTGGATCAATATGAAACCTTGACATTGATCAAATGGAAATCACCCTATTTTCTGCGTTCAATTTTATGGGAGATCAAGGAGACGGATGGTGAGCGCGTCATGTATATCGAGCATTATAAAACCACCGTTCTGAACAACAGACAGGCAAGCGGAGGTAGCTATACCACCTCTATAGACTTTGGAACGCTTGATCGAATCGTGTATCTAGAAAGCGATGGAACAGAAACCGTGTTATGGGAACAGCCAAAGGACTCCGCTCAATAGTGAGCGGAGTTCTTTGCATTAAAAACCAATCGATTACAGT
>CAZABT010000014.1:5237-12787 GCA_964483395.1 uncultured Lachnospiraceae bacterium | reverse complement strand
GCAAAGAGGTCTGCATATCGAGAAAATGTAATATTATGTATGAAAAAGCATGCTGATTCAGTCATTTTTTTCGAGATGACAGCTATTAGCAAGCCATATAGAAAGTAAAATCTTACCTGTGTGAAAAATTGTAAAAGACATCTTCAGTTTACTGATATATTAAGAGGAGGCAGTTACAAAATGGAAATCTTGGGTTGCAGGCGACCTTGTCAATTAAAATATAAATGAAGCATGATAAGATCAGCGTGCCAGCTCGGAAAATTTTACTGACAGAAGCAATGAAATGTATTATTATGGTATTAATAAAAGAAAAATGAGTCAACTGAGGAGCGGGCTCATAGGCAGGAAAATCAAATATCTCTTAAAGGAGAACAGAGGATGAATTTAAATTTAATTTACAAGGTGATAGCGGGTTTTTACGATTTATTGGATGTAACTTACTTCGGAAACTACAAAAAAAGTCCGAGAAGAATGGTATTTGAAGCAATTGATAAGGGAGATAGGATACTGGACTTATGCACCGGTACGGCAACAAATGGAATCAACATTGCAAAAGCAAAGCCATCGGTCAAGGTGGCAGGGGTGGATATGTCAAAGGACATGCTGAGAGTAGCCCTTCATAAGGTGAAAAAAGCAGGAATTACAAATATGAAGCTTTATTATATGGATGCTGTCAATATGGACTTTAAAGATGCATGCTTTGACAAGGTATTATTGTCTTTAGTGCTGCATGAAATGGAGCCGGAATCCGCAGCGGCACTTCTTTCAGAAGCGAGGCGTGTTCTGAAGGATGACGGGGAGCTGATTGTAACTGAGTGGGAACGGAGCCGGAATCTTTTTAAGAGAATGCTGTTTTTTCCCATTGAACGACTTGAACCAAAGTCCTACAAAACATTTATTGTACAAGATATGAAAAAATATTTTGAACGGAATGGATTTGAAATATCTCGATATGAGCATTGCAGTTATTCGAGGGTTATGATTCTGAAGAAAATCAAAAAGAATAACCGCGATCTGTTCGAACGTCAGAAGAAGATGTTGGAGGACTTTGCAGAACGTGGAGCTATCACAAGAGAATATTGTGAGCAGGAAATTAAGATCCTGACGGAGAAGATGAAGTTATAGTTCGTGTGAAAGGAGTACCTGAAGCCGAATCGTTTTTTGCTTCAGCGGAAGATATCAGGAGGATAACATCGGAGGCCGGGACATGAAGGAATTGCAGCATACTTATGATTTGCAGGGGGTCGGACAACGGACATTTCTTGAAAGTCTGAATTTTATGAAGCTGGGGCAGGCGATTGAGCATGAAAACTGGCAGACGGCGAGTATGACAGTGCAGAAAATGCAGAAGTTGTCTAAAGAAGCAAGAATTGATACATTTGAAAGACAATTGATTCATATCAAGCAGTGCATCGGACAAAGAAACAAAAAGCAGGCGAAGGACATTTTGGCAGTTATCATCGCAAAAAGAACACAGATGCTTGCAAAAGACAAAATGAATAGTGAAATAAAAAAGGAACTGCAATGACGAAAAGTTGCGTGAATAGAGAGAACTGCTATTAATAATCAGAATAATCTGATATAATATATCAATTAAGAGTACATAATAGTGCAGGGGAGGAATTGTATGTTAACAGTACTGATTACATTGGTAGCAGTAGAAACGGCAGCAGTGATTGTGTTAGGATTTATTCTAGTCAAGAGTAACCTGTCATATCGTAGGATTTCTAATAAGGCAGATATGGTTGCAAAGGGTAAGCTGGATGTTGAGGATATACAATTGGGAGGAGGCAGGAAGAACAATGCAACTGTTCTTGCAGGTGGATTTGATTCCATTAAGAATAACCTGCTGACCTTTATTGAAGCAACTAAGGTAAATGTAATTACCCTTTCTGATGCAATCAATGTGTTGTCCAGAAGTGTAGGCGCAAATCAGGCAGGAAATGAGCAGATTGCAGAGGGTGTTACTGCGGTAGCGCAGAAGACGGCAGAACAGATGGATCTGGTAGTACAAAATCTGGAACTGATAGAGTCCAGTAACCTCCAGATGCAGGAAATATATGAATCCGTATCGGATATCAAGGAACGTCTGGATGAGACAGCACAGACCAGTAAAAAGAGTATTGAGGAGATCAATGGCTATTCTGCCGATATTGATGCGGTTTCACAGGACCTGTCAAACATCAATCAGATTTTGGACAAATTTAATGAAGAAATCAGGCAGATCGAGGAAGTCGGCGATTTTATCATTGGGATCAATAATCAGCTAACCCTGCTGGCATTGAACGGATCGATTGAAGCTGCAAGAGTCGGAGAAGCAGGTAAGGGCTTTGCAGTAGTAGTTGATCAAATGAATGCAATGTCAAATGATACCAAAAATGGAATGGGAACAATTAGGGAGCTGCTGGAGGGAATTGTTGCAAGCAGTCAGCAGTTTAACGAAAGTATTCAGAAATGTGAAGCTGCATTCAACCAGAGTAAGGAGACCTTTGGCGGAGTCAGTCAATCCTTATATTCCATCAGTCAGCAGGCTTTTGATGTTCAGGGAAGTGTGCAGGCCATTGCGGATAAAACCGGAATCATCGCTGAGAACTCAGGTGATTTGAAGATACAGGCAGACAAGCTGTATAATGCGACACAGCAGATTACAGAGAAAACACATGAGATAGCGGCGGCATCTGAGGAAACTGCGGCAGAATCATCTCAGATTGGTGAAAATGTAGAAGCTTTGAATGGAATGCTTGGCAGCATTCAGAATCTGTTGGGACAGTTCAACACCTCTGTTTTGCCGACCTCAAAGACGGGAAGGAAGCAAATTAAAATTGCTTTCCTGACTATGCTGGATAATGATTTCTGGTATGGTGTGCGCAGGGGCGTGTATTATGCTGAAAAGGAACTGGAAGGCAGGAATGTCCTGATAGATTATCATCCTTTTGATGGAGAATTGGCAATGCCGCTTGATCAGCAGGTAGCCGATAAGATTCAGCAGTGTATCAATGAGCAGTATGATGGTATTATTTTTGCGGGATTTCTCGGAGGGGCAACGCAGCGCCTGAAGGAAGCAATTTCCAGAGGCCTTAAAGTGGTTGCGTTTAACTGTGACTGTAGTCCGGAGGTCAAAAGACTGGCATATTTCAGTCCTGACGGAAGGGAGGCAGGTGCGCTGGCCGCGAAATGTATGGAAAAGGCGCTGAATAAAAAAGGAAATATTGTTCTTGCGACCGGAGATCTAGCCATTCAGGTTAATCAGGATCGCAGAGACGGTTTTATGGATAAGATATCATCCTGTAAGGGCATTCATGTAATAGAGGAATTTGCTGAAAAGGATGTTCCGGAGTTGGTATACCAAAGAGCAGTTCATTGTCTAAAGAAGCATACAGAGTTGGATGCAATCTATGTAACCTCCGGCTTACAGGCAACGGTAGCAAAGGCAATCGAAGATTGCGGACGGAAAAACAGCGTGATTACAGTCGGTTTTGATGACAACCAGGAGATTTATGCATACATAGAGAAGGGCATCATCTATGCAACCATCACACAGGACCCGTTTGGACAGGGACACGATCCAATTGTATGGCTGTACAACCATCTGGTTACAGGAGAAGCTTTTCCGAAGGAAAATATGGGCTGCAGGCTGTCGGTAGTGGATCGGGAAAATGTCGGAAATCTCGTAAAGGCATAGTATGGCAGTTAAGTAAACAGTGGTTATCAGGCTTAGGGCTTTTTTATTCGTAAGTATACAAGTGGAGGAACGGACATGAGGTTAGAAAAACTGGTAGGAGACAGATTCAAGGAAAAACCGGCGGACTGTGTGATTGACAGTCATGCGTTGATGGTGCGCGGCGGGTATATGAGATATGTGGCAAACGGCATTTACTCATCTTATATGCCGCTCAAGCGGATTACACGTAAAATCGAACAGATTATCAGAGAAGAAATGGATGCAATTGACGGACAGGAGGTTCAGTTTCCGGTCGTTATGCCGGCAAGTCTGTGGCAGGAATCAGGTAGATATGAAAGCATTGGAAATGAACTGGTACGCTTTACGGACAGGAGCAAGAGCCCGCTTGTCCTCGGAATGACGCATGAAGAGGCAGCGGTGCAGCTTGTACGGGAGTATGGACAGACTTATTCCAAATATCCGTTTATGATTTATCAAATTCAGACAAAGTTTCGCGATGAAGCCCGCCCGAGAGCCGGTCTCATTCGTGTAAGAGAATTTACGATGAAGGATGCTTATTCCTTTCATACAAGTCAAGAGGATTTAGAGAAATATTATGACCGCTGCTATCAGGCATATGAGCGTATCTATGAGAGGGTCGGACTTCCGGAGGTCGTTGCGGTTGCTTCTGATTCCGGTATGATGGGTGGGAGCATATCTCACGAGTTCATGCTTTTGACACCGATTGGAGAGGATTCCATAGCGGTTTGCGGGGAATGCGATTATCGGGCAAATATGGAAGCAGCAGAAAGCATCATTGAAAATAAAAGAGACACAGCTTCCGAAGAACTGACACTTGTCCATACACCAGAGATCCATACCATTGAGGATATCTGTGAATTTCTTCACAGTGCAAAGGACAAGAGCTGCAAGGCTGTTGTATATCAAAGAAATCATGATGATTCATATGTAGTTGTATTTATTCGCGGAGATCTGGACATCAATGAAACAAAGCTGACCAACTATCTCGGCTGTGAGATACACCCTGCAGTCATCACAGAGGAGTGTGGATTGAATGCCGGTTATATCGGACCCTATCATCTGACGGGTAATTTTACAGTGCTGTATGATCGTTCGCTGAAGCATGCAAATAACTTATCCTGCGGTGGCAATGTTGAGGAATATCATTATACGGGACTGGATATGGAACGTGATATGGCAACGGCGGAGTATTATGATTTTGCCAAGATCGTGGATGGAGGCATCTGCCCATGCTGCGGAAAACCGGCTATTTCTATTTCACGTGGCATCGAGGTAGGAAATATTTTTCAGCTTGGAACAAAGTATACAAAGTCCATGAACATGACCTACTGTGATCAGGAGGGAGTCAGCCATCATCCGATTATGGGTTGCTACGGAATCGGTGTCGGCAGACTGGCAGCTTCCGTCTGTGAAGCGCACCATGATGAGTATGGGCCGATCTGGCCGATGGCCATTGCTCCGTGGCAGGTGCATATTTGCGCACTGCGGGCTGACCAAGCCGATGTAAAGGCCTGCGCAGAGGAACTGTATGAGAAATTGCAGAAAGCCGGTATTGAAGTGATTTATGATGATCGGAATATCAGTGCAGGTGCTATGTTTTCTGACGCAGATTTGCTGGGTGTTCCGCTGAGACTAATCGTCAGCCCGAGAAATCTGAAGGAAAACTGTTGTGAGATTGTGTCAAGGGATAAGACAGTTTCGATGAAAGCTTCTGTCAATGAAGCAGTGGCCAAATTAGAAGGCTTAATACATGTGAATTTATAATTTTACAAATTGTACTTGACAAAAGAGACATGTATGTCGCATAATGTTCATACAGAACAAGCGACATGGATGTCTCTTTTTAAAGCATTTTATTGATGACTATATGCTGCAAATGGATGACTGTGGAAGGGAGAAGCTATGGGAGAAAAAGGGAAGCAGACCAGAGAGATGATTCGTGAACAGGCAAAAAAGCTATTTGCACAAAAAGGATTTTCCCAGGTCACAATGAAGGATATCTGTGAGGTGACAGGTCTGAGCCGCGGCGGACTGTATCGCCATTATGAAAGTACAGCGCAGATATTCGAGGAAATGTTCACAGAGATGTCTCAGAGAAATGAGGATCTGATTGATCAGGGAATTGCAGAAAATATCCCGGCTTTTGAGATATTGAAAAAAGAAATCCAGATTTTGAAGGAAGAAATGATGTGTCCGCAGGAGTCTCTGAGCCTTTCGATTTACGAATACGCCAATTTTGTTGATTCCGATTTATTTGACAGGCTGAATAGTATCGGAACGCAGAAATGGAACCGGTTGATGAAATATGGAATCCAAAGGGGAGAATTTCGTGAAGAAAATGCAATGCAGGCGATTACGATGATTCTGTATGCCTATCAGGGAATCCGAATGTGGAGCCGTGTCATTCCGATATCTGCCGAAACGGCTGATAATTATGAATATTGTATTAATCAATTATTGAAAAAATAAGATGAGAGCAGGGGCAGAACCCAGAATGCTTCAAATTGAACAGAAGAGGAGAATGAACATGAATTTTGAATTGAGAAAATGGCGTCATGAAGACGCGGCTGATGTAGCAGCTGTTGCAGATAACCCCAAGGTGGCAGCAAATTTAAGAAATGTGTTTCCAAGTCCGTATACACTGGCAGATGCGCAGTGGTATGTAGATGATTGTGTTGCCAAGGGAGATGATCACCAGATTACCAGAGCCATTGTAGTTGACGGACGGGTGGTTGGCAGCATTGGAATCTTCGTTAAGGATGATGTTTATGAGAAATCAGGAGAACTGGGGTACTGGCTCGGAGAGGACTATTGGAGAAAGGGAATTACATCAAGAGCGGCAAAGCAGCTTTGCAAAGAAGCATTTGAAATGTATCCGATTGAAAGGATATTTGCAGAGCCCTTCGCATACAATGCAGGCTCCAGAGGCGTGCTTGAAAAGGCCGGATTTACATATGAAGGAACCATGAGAAAGGGAGTCTATAAAAACGGGCAAGTATTCGATTATTGTATGTACTCATTACTCAGAGGTGAGCTAAAATAGGGATATTCCAAATATGGATTATAGTGTATAATTAGGACATCGAAAATGATTTCGGTGTCCTGTTTGTTTTGATCAACTAAAGGAGACATGAGGCTATGTCAAGAGAGGGAAGTCTTGAAGAAATTTCAGATGGAAAGCTGTACAGAAGCAGTGATATGGTTAAAATCGACTGTCATGACTGCAGAGGATGTTCTGATTGTTGTCATGGCCTGTGCGATTTGATCATTTTGGACCCATATGATATTTTCCAATTGGAAAGAAGTGAGCGGCAGTCTTTTGAGGAATTACTGCAGGGGAAAATAGAACTGAATGTAGTGGAAGGCCTTATTCTGCCGAATCTGAAGCCGGTTCCTGAAACCGATCACTGTGCATTTTTGAATGAGCAGGGTATGTGCGGGATACATGGCTATCGTCCGGGTATTTGCAGATTATATCCATTGGGGCGGTATTATGAGAATCATAAACTGCACTACATTCTCCAGACAGGTGAATGCGAGCGAAGCGGAAAGACCAAGGTGAAAATCAGCAAGTGGCTTGGAATACCGCAGCTTGCAAAATATGAACAATACATATTGCACTATCACGATTTTCTGAAAGCACTTCGGGAACAGTTGGATGAGATGACAGAAGATGCTGTGAAGAGCTTGAATCTATATTTGCTGCAGACCTTTTTTCAGAGGTCTTATGATATGCAGGAAGACTTCTTTGAGCAGTTCCTGCCGCTTTTAGAACAGGCTGAACGATTATATGGAATTAACACACCCTTTGGAGGGGAGGACGTCCACAGACTATCGCATACAGTTT
>CAZABT010000014.1:0-5137 GCA_964483395.1 uncultured Lachnospiraceae bacterium | reverse complement strand
CATATTAAAAATAGGTAAAGGAGATGAGGCCATGACAAGAGAACAGGAACTTCTGCAGAAAATGAAGGAAGCGATCAATCAGGTGTTTGTCGGAAAAGAGGACATTGTGAATCAGGTAATGATCTGTCTGATCGCGGGTGGACATGTGCTTTTGGAGGATGTACCGGGAGTCGGGAAGACAACGCTTGCGAGTACGCTTGCGAGAAGCACTGACTGCTCCTTTGGACGAATCCAGTTTACACCGGATACACTGCCCGGGGACATTGCAGGAATGTCTGTCTATAATATGAAGACGGGCGAATTCGAGCATAGAGACGGTGTTGTGATGCACAACATTTTGTTGGGAGACGAAATCAACAGAACCTCGCCCAAGACGCAGTCCAGCTTATTGGAAGCCATGGCAGAGGGACAGGTGACCGTGGATGGAGTGACTTATCCGCTGCCGGAGCCTTTTATGGTCATAGCGACGCAGAATCCGGTGGAGTTTTTAGGAACCTATCCGTTACCGGAGGCACAGATGGATCGCTTTATGATGCGTCTGTCTATAGGCTATCCGGACAGAGTGCAGGAGGTTCGTATGGCTTTTCAGTTTTTGGAAGGAAAAACGCCGGAAAAGACTGCAGCGGTATGTGAAGTAGAAGATATCATTGCCATCAAAAAACTGGTATGTGAAGTGAAGGTGACAGATCCTTTGATCAATTATATGGAAAGTATTATTGAGCAGACCAGAAACGAAGAACGTTTTCGTTTGGGTGCAAGTCCGCGTGCACTGCTGTCTCTGCTGCGAGCTTCTCAGGCATGTGCCTATTTGGAAGGCAGGGATTATGTGAAGCCGGATGATGTCAAGTATGTGGCAGACAGTGTATTGGCGCATAGATTAACGCTGTCTCCGGAAGCTCAGATTCGTAAGGAAAGTATATCAGCTATCTTGAAGAGTTTGATTTTAAAGGTAAAGGTGCCGATCTAAGGGGGCAGATATGCGGAAACGCAGATGGATTCTATTGGGGATATGGGTTTTATCTTTGATTTTCATAAGTCATTTTGGCGGAGCGGTCAGTTATGGACTGTTTTTTGGCGTGTCTCTCATTCCGGTTATTTCTTTGATTTATACACTATGTGTCTATTTTCGTTTCAGGATTTATCAGCAGATAGAAAGCAGAACCATCACATGCATGCAGGCAGTACCTTACTTCTTTGTATTGGAAAATGAAGATTATTATGGATTTGCCAGTGTGAAGGCAAGGATGTTTTCCACACTCTCCTATGTGGAGGATATTCCGGACAATATGGAATATGAACTTTTGCCGGGAGACAGGTATACTTATGAAACGAAGCTGGTCTGCAGGTATCGTGGTGAATATGAGGTTGGGGTCAAGGAAGTGATCATAACCGATTTTTTCAGATTATTTTCTTTTAAGTATGAGATTCAGGGATCGATCAAGGCATTGGTGCAGCCGCGCATGATACATCTCGAGGAGCTTGGAAGTATTTCAGATGTGACGGCTTTCGTTCAGAAGGAAAGCTATATTGCCGCGACGGAGCCGGATGTTGTGGTCAGGGATTATGTACAGGGCGATCCGATCAAATATATCCATTGGAAAGCGACGGCACGGGAACAGAAACTGAAAACAAGAAACAGAATCGGGGAAGAGAAGCAATTGATTTGTCTGTTTTTTGACACAAAGCGTTACAGTGATCAGATATTGACTTATTTGCCACCGGAAAATCAGGTTCTTGAGACGGTGCTGGCGCTGGGACAGTTTCTGGCTGAAAAAAATATATCTTATACATTGCTGCAGGGGCAGCAGAAGTTCGGCAAAAAGTCTGTAAGAGGACTGCGTGATTATGAGGAGCTGTACAGAATGATATCGGAAACACAGTTTGATCTTGAACTCGATCATCAGGTGATTCTGCAGAGCATTCTGACGGAAGCAGCAATGAGTCATTGCAGGATTTTGATCGGGGTTCTTCAGACGGTGACCAATGATACGCTCGTCATGCTGGAGCCGCTTCTGAATCAGGGAATCGTAACGGTACTCTATGTGGTTACAGATGATCCGATAGAAGATCTGATTAAGCAGGGAAATGAAAGACTTCGTATCATTTCGGTGCCGGTCAATGCAGAATTAAAGGATATTTTGTAGCAGTATAACAGGAAAAGAAGGCCTATGAACGAGAATAAATGGAAACAGATCAAGTGGAATGAAATCATATATCGTCTGATCTATGCAGCACTCCTGTCCTGCATGGTCTTGTTTGGTGCCGGTCAGTGGTGTGGTATCGCCAAGCCGGGATTTGTACATGTATTGATGGGAACGATGATGCTTGTAATCCTGTTGCTGTTGAATTTCACAGGATTCAGAGGCAGACTTTTCTGCATCATCGGTGTATGCGCTGTATGCGCCGTGTTGATTGTTTTTGTGACACCTGCAGAGACAATGTCTTTTTTGAGGAATTACTGTGAATGGGTGATTGGAGGCGGTGGATGGAATATAGAACAACTGCAGGTTTATGAATGGATACAGGCAATGATCATAGCGTTGCTCTGTTATATGCTGCAGCTTTTCTTAGAACGGATACCAATGATCAGATATGGATTGACAATCCTGCTATTGGCTGTGCTGCTGGTTTGTATGTTCATGGGACAACATGTCAGTCATATGGGTGCCGTATTCACAATATGGTATGTCTTTTTGGGGTACATTGAGTGGACAAAGCTTAACTGGAAAAAAGAAAAGAGCGGAGACCACAGGTCTTATATTGTCTGGGTGATGCCCTTTTGCATTATCTATCTATTGCTGCTAAGTGTCCTTCCGTCTTATCCCAAGCCCTATGACTGGAAGCTGGTTAAGGATGTATATTCTAATTTGAGGGAATCCTTTACAACTATGGTGGAAAAAATTACGAATGGTGATGCGGAGGATTTCGGACTGAATTTTGCGGGTTTTTCAGAGGATGGAGAATTAAAAGGAAATGTTATAGACACAAAGCAGGAAATGATGACCATTCAGGGTGCGCGTAATTTGAAAACAAATGTATATCTGACAGGCAAGATCTATGATACCTTTGACGGAAAGAACTGGACAGCCGAAAGGACACCGTATCCTGATGAAAGGACGCTCGATACATTAGAAACGATGTATGCAATCAGAATGTATGAAGGAAACAAAGAAGATTTTGTATCTGAGAGCAGACTGACCATACGCTATCGTTTCTTTCAGTCAGGGTATCTGTTTGCACCGATGAAGGCATTTGCACTGAACTGCGAGGAGGATTATACACGGGATGCAGTCATTCGATTTCAAAAGAAACAGGGCTATGGAACACGGTATGAGCTTTCCTTTCTGCAGATGAATCTGGATCAGGGCAGCCTGTATGATTATATGGAGAAAACACTGCCGGAGGATAGAAAGATATGGAATACATTGGTATCCCGTTATGTTCCAAGTAATGAGCACAGACCTGCATGGGAAGAACTACAAGAGTATCGGAGTATGATTCATCAGAATTATGTTGGAGAGATCAAGCTGTCTGATACTGCACGCAGTTCTCTGGAGCAGATGACAGAAGGGCAGACAACTTCTGTCGAAAAGCTGCGGGCCATTGAACATACACTGTCTTCCTATACATATACGAGGACACCGGGTGCATTACCAGCCTCTATTCGCAGTGATGCGGACTTTTTGGATTATTTTTTAGAAAAGAAAGAGGGTTACTGTTCCTATTTTGCAACGGCATTTGTGCTGCTGGCCAGAGCAGAGGGAATTCCGGCAAGATATGTGGAAGGATTTAGTGTTGCGACACAGCCGGACAAAGAGATTCCGGTATATTCCGGAAACTCCCATGCATGGCCGGAGGTTTATATTGATGGATTTGGCTGGATTCCGTTTGAGCCGACACCGGGATATGCCGAAATCAGATACACACCATGGAAAACAGTAGGTGCCACCAGCATTGTCACCTCCGGTAAGCCATATGGATATGGCGGGGAAGCAGTCCAGACAGAGGTAGCGGAAGAAGGTATGTCCGAAGAAGATCATGCGGAGGATATACAGAAAGCGATCAGACTGTTTAAGATCATTGGAATAACGATCATCATACTGCTTGTGTTCTTATGCATTTTCTTTGTGACCGACAGGGCAATCCGTCGGGTCAGATATGGACATATGAGCCCGGAGGAACAGTTTGTCATAGAAATCAAGAGGAATCTGTGGCTGCTGTCTAAAATGGAGGTAGACAGGTATCCGTCAGAAACCTTGCAGGAACTGAAAGTACGTGGGGAAAAGCTGATACCGGAAGTAAAACTGCAGTTTTTGAGTGATTATGAGGATTTTTTATATGGAGAACATAAAATGACACAGGAAATATTACAGTATACGATCAGGCAGCAGGAAGAACTTCTGGCCCGGTTAAAGAGCATGAGAAAATGGTACTACTATAGGATCAGACTGTTCTTATAGCCAATCAAGCTATGCAGTATGTAACAATCAGACCCGGTTGGGGAGAAAGAAAGCTTTCTCCTTCCGGGATCTTTTTTGTTTGTCTTACAGGAAGCTGCCGCCGGAGAAAATACTCTTTACATGCTGTACTTCTTCCTCACTTGCCTTGGAAGCGGGAACATAATAAGACTTTTCTCTTGCCATTTGATAGAGCTGCTCCTGAGACTGTTCACTTTCATTTCTGAACTGCTTCAGAGCCTGTTTCAATTCTTTGTTTTCCGTTTGGGGAATCATTTCGCCGTAGCGTACCAATTCACCGTTGATACCTGCGAGCGTGTCATTTACCATTGCTTTTTCTTGCATTTTGTCACCTTCCTTTTCTTTACTGCAGGAAACTCATTAACTGCTGCTTGTTCTTTTGGGCAGATTGTGCACCTTGTTCAAAGAACTGTCTGATCTTGGGGTCCTCTGTGCAAGAAGCATAGTCCTCCATCTTACTTTTTGTCGTATCAAAGCCACCAATCAGGTGTCTGAGATTCTGTAATTCAAGTTCTGATAAATTAGCCATATTACACCTCCTATTTATGAAAAAGAATGATACCCACTCTTTTCTGAAAACAGTATGTGTGATTTGCATAAAATCTATTCCGGTAGTTTTTTCTTTCACAAAAATGACATACATTATGGAAAATATTGAT
>CAZABT010000013.1:35330-38645 GCA_964483395.1 uncultured Lachnospiraceae bacterium | reverse complement strand
TTTTGTTATTGATTATTAGTTCCTTTATGGTAATTGCTGTTTCCAATGTTCTTTGACTGCTTCCAATGTTCTTTGACTGCTTCAAACTCTATCGGCTCCCGGAAACACAATTAAAAGCCTTTGGTGAAATTCTACATTTGCTCTGACATCGGCTGCATATCCTCATATTCCAGCTTGCCGACAGACACCTCATATGCCACGCGACGTTCCAGTTCATCCTCATTGATTCGTTTCATATATTCACGACTTTGAATGCGTCCCCAGATCAATGCTCTGCTGCCCACTTCAAAACCTGATGCAAATCTGGCATTTCTTCCCCAGCAAATACATGGAATGTAATCACTTTTGCCATACGGACGATTCACTGCCAGCAGTAAATCTGCGATTTCGCGTCCGAGAGGAGTCTTTCTATAAATTGGCGGCTTACAAATATAACCGTCTAAAAAAATCTGATTGGTTTTCTCATTTTCATCAATTTCGTCTATGTACTCAATTTCTCTTACAAAAACGGATAAAACCAGCCTGTTCTTTTTTTCCTCATGTCGATTGTATGAACGAAATTGTCCGGTTAACGCAACCTTCTGCCCCTTATAATCCATATTGACATCCAGCAGTCTTTCCGACACCATGAGAGGTATGATATCAGAGGATTCGCTTAATCTTGGCACCTCAATATCTACCATATAAAAACCTTCTCCAAACACCTCATGGCTGTAAACGAAATCGCCTACAATGATCCCCACGATACTTACCTGATTGTTTTCAATTACCTTATCTGTCATTTTGTTCTCCCTTCCAAGAGGCCTTGCCTCATCCTAGAATTTTTTCTTGTTATTGAACCTTTAATATGTATATGTCCGTTTGGTACTGTTCATTCCCGCATTTTCAAAGAATCGTTCTGCTCTTTTCCCCATTTTTCAGCATTTCGACAGCATGCGTCGGTGTTTGTCGATTTGATTTTTGATTGTTTGACGGTCGCGCTGAAAGGCTCTTTTTGCGGTTTTGCTTGTAATCTCGTATAAATGTGCTATAATTTTTTAGTTATGGAAAATTAGTTGAATAATCGAAAAGAGGATTTTTATGATTCAGGAAAGAAACGATATCAGAAATATTGCCATCATTGCCCATGTAGACCACGGCAAAACCACACTTGTAGATGAACTGCTAAAGCAGAGCGGTGTGTTCCGTGCCAATCAGGAAGTGCAGGAACGTGTCATGGATTCCAATGATATAGAAAGAGAACGTGGTATTACCATTCTCTCTAAAAATACGGCAGTCACCTATCAGGATACAAAGATTAACATCATCGATACTCCGGGGCATGCTGACTTCGGCGGTGAAGTAGAGCGTGTTCTGAAAATGGTAAATGGCGCCGTTCTTGTCGTAGATGCTTTTGAAGGCACCATGCCACAGACAAAATTTGTCTTAAAGAAAGCACTTGCTTTAAAACTTCCTGTCATTGTGTGTGTGAATAAAATTGACAGGCCGGAAGCACGTCCTGCAGAAGTCGTAGATGAAGTTTTGGAACTTTTTATGGATTTGGATGCTTCTAATGAACAATTGGATTGTCCATTTGTTTTTGCCTCTGCCAAAAATGGACAAGCAAGCCTCGACTATGAAACGCCCGGAAAGGATATGGTTCCTCTTTTTGAAGCAATTTTGGACTATATTCCGGCACCTAAGGGAGATCCTGAAGCAGGCACACAGGTATTGATCAGTACAATTGATTATAATGAATATGTCGGACGCATCGGTGTCGGAAAAGTGGACAACGGCATCATCAAGGTCAATCAGGATGCCGTCATTGTCAATGCACATGAACCGGAAAAGCAAAGAAAGGTCAAGGTCAGTGCTCTATATGAGTATGATGGTCTGAACAAGATTAACATTAAGGAAGCAGGTATCGGTTCCATTGTAGCCATTTCCGGTATTTCAGATATTCACATCGGGGATACCTTCTGCTCTCCTGAAAGCCCTGTCCCAATTCCTTTCCAAAAAATCTCGGAACCTACCATTGCCATGCACTTCATGGTCAATGATTCGCCACTTGCAGGTCAGGAAGGAAAATATGTCACCTCACGGCATTTGCGTGACAGACTCTTCAAAGAACTGAATACAGATGTCAGCCTGCGCGTTGAGGAAACAGATACAACTGAATGTTTCAAGGTATCCGGTCGTGGTGAGTTGCACCTGTCTGTCCTGATTGAAAACATGCGCCGTGAAGGATATGAGTTTGCGGTCAGCAAGGCTGAGGTTCTCTATAAAACAGATTCCCGTGGCAAAAAGATGGAGCCTATGGAGCTGGCATATATTGATGTACCTGATGAATTCACTGGTAATGTTATCGAAAAGCTCGGACAACGAAAGGGTGAATTGCAAAACATGTCACCCATCTCCGGCGGCTATACCAGATTGGAATTCTCTATTCCCGCACGAGGACTCATTGGATACCGTGGTGAATTCATGACAGACACCAAGGGCAATGGAATCATCAATACGATATTTGATGAATATGGTCCATATAAGGGTGATATTCAGTTTAGAAAACAAGGCTCTCTGATTGCATTTGAAACCGGTGAGTCGATCACATACGGTCTCTACAATGCACAGGAACGTGGTACACTATTCATCGGCGCAGGAGAAAAGGTCTATGCCGGCATGGTCATTGGACAAAGCGGCAAGCCTGAGGATATAGAATTGAACGTCTGCAAAAAGAAGCAGTTAACTAATACCCGTTCCTCCGGCGCTGACGAAGCACTTCGATTGTCGCCGCCCAAAATACTGTCTTTGGAACAGGCGCTTGAATTTATTGATTCTGATGAATTATTGGAAATTACCCCTGAAAGTCTCCGTATCCGAAAAAAGATACTGGATCCAACGCTTAGAAAGCGTTCACAATTTAACAAAAGCCAAAATTAGGGGTTTATCTGAAGTATATTTGAGGACCTGACTGTATTGAGTCAGGTTCTTTTAATTTGGAACAACTGCCTGCAGCACTTGAATTTCTCTCGTATGTCGTCTGGAGACTGTTTCCACCGCTGCTACTCTTGCTTCTGTCTTAGGCAGCTGCTCAATATTGTCGGCATGATTGATTACGGCATAATGCACTACCTGGGTTCTTTCATCAATCCTGTCAACTCTCCTGGTTAATTCCAGCAAAGACAGATGCAGCGTATTCATCTCCGCGCGCAGTACAAACATTACATCGCGTTCAATCTTCTCATCAATAAACTGCTTCATGTCCTCATTGCTCTGCTTGATTTCCGCACGCAGTTCGTCTTTGACCTGACTGATTTCCGTACGCAGTTCATCTTT
>CAZABT010000013.1:33680-35230 GCA_964483395.1 uncultured Lachnospiraceae bacterium | reverse complement strand
TCTTTGACCTGACTGATTTCCGCACACAGTTCGTCTTTGACCTGTCTGATTTCTATATGTAGTTGTTCTTGAAAATCCTGCATCATTTTTCCAATACCTGCAAGCAGTTCTGTTTTTTCATCCTGATGCATTGACATTCCTCCTTTCTCGTTATTATCATTTCTGATTGGATTTTCATGATAACACAGAAACAATATGGATACAAAACAAATCGCTCCTATAGGAAAAAGGTACTTTGACACCCTTTTTCCCATATTAATTCACTCTTTCGACATGATTCTATTTAAATCCGAACAAAAATTCTGTTTACTTTTTACAAAAAAAAGATTGCCCTTGACTTTGGACAATCTCTTCTTTTAGAACTGTTATTCTGATACCGCCGGCGCTGTGGTCTGTGGCTCTGATATAGTCTGCGGTTCTGGTGTGGTCTGCGGTTCTTGTATAGTCTGTGGTTCTGCCGTGGTCTGCGGTTCTGCTGTGTTCTCCAGTGCTGTTAATTCGTTCATGGTGCTGTTCAAAGTATCCTCTACCTTTTTCTCCTCTGCAATTGCTTTGGCTTCCTCTGCCTTAGCTGCATCCAACGCTTCCTGCGCTGTGCCGGTCGGAGTTCCTGTCTCTTGATTCACGACTGCCTGTGCCGCATCAACTGCTGTCTGTGCCTGCTGAACCGATGCTGCATTATACTCTGACATGGTTTTATCATCATACGTGCCTGCCATAAGACCTGTAATATCAGCAGCGCTCTCAATGGCTGTACCGATGACCTTGGCATTGCTGAAATCTATCTGTCCGGGCTGAATGGTTGGTATTCCATTGGCATCCTTTTTTTCTGTGACTGTTGTGCTCACTTCATATAATGTCTTATTGGAAGCATCATAATAAAATAATTTTGCATCTGATCCTATTACAAACGTATCCTCTGACCACATGATATCATATGTTTTAGGATTGCTTCCGTCGATTTGATAAATACCCCATTCTGCATTGATGCCCTCTTGCTTCGCTTCTGCAAGCGTCATCTGAGTCTTTCCCGGTGTCTGTGCCTCACCTAAGTCTACTTTTACCTGTGCATTGAGGCCGCCGTCACCATTGGTATCATCGCCTTGATTATTCTTTGTTTCCTGACCTGTTACTTTGCCCGTTAATGTTCCGGTCTCCGTAATAGGCTTTCCCCAGTTTCCTCCTTGCGAATCCAATGAAACATCCGGCCGTTGAGTTCTGGTTGCAAAATACTCATTAATTTTGCTTTGCGTCTGACCTTCTGTCTTTCCATTCTGTGTAATCTGCTCACTCAGTGCCGCCATTCCTGCAAACTTCATGTTGTAAAGTGCCAGTGCCTTATCCTGTGCTGCTGCAAGTGACTGGTTTGCCACATTTAATGCCGTTTCTGCACTCTTGACAGCCTCTGTATAACGATTCTGTGCAGTGTTTAAAGCCTCCTGCAACTGTGCAGTATTGGTCTTTTGCTCTGCAAGCTGCTGCTTTAACGCGTCAATTTTTTCTCTTAACGCCTGTGCCTTGGCTTCCCGCTCTTTTGCCTCCTCGGCCTT